>JADYZQ010000349.1 GCA_020853015.1 Deltaproteobacteria bacterium | reverse complement strand
TTGTCCATTTTGGATCTCACTTTCGCCCCCAAGGAGGGAAAGCCTTCATGAAAGCCATCCGCATCCTACTCGCCGTCCTTCAGCTCGGCTTTTTCTTGGGAGCGACGGCCTGCCGCCGCGCCCCCGCGCCCGACCAACCCATCGAAAAGGCCGACAAGCCCTCCGGCCCCAAGTTGGAGGGAAAAGATCTTATATTAAGGAAGGGCCTCGAGATCACCCTGGTCCAGGACGGCGCGGGTGTCGCCGCCAAGCCGCGCAAGATCCTCGTCGAAAACCCCAGCGGCGCGGAGGGCCTCGCCTTCACCTGGCGCCTCGCCGACCAGGCGGGGAGCAGCCCCGAAAGTCTCCCGAGCGGCGCACTCCCCGAGCCCGGCGACGGATCCGGCAAGATGACCCTGGCCAACACCGTCGACGGCCGCCGCATGACCCTGCCCCTCTTCTGGCCGGGCGGCGAGCTGTTCCTGTCGAACAGCACGGCGATCTGGCTGAGCGACAAGGCCTTCGACGAGCTGAAGAAGGAAGGCAAGACGGTTTGGGGCCTGGGACTGCTCGACAACCCGCTGCTGGGCCCCGCCCAAGGCAACGAGCTGATCGAGGCCAGCCTGGAATTGGCCAACCGCGGCTTGGAGGCCTGGCCCGACAAAAAGGCCGCGGCCCAGGAGCTGAAGGTGACCGACGACTCGGCCGATTTCTCGCTGAAGCTGAACGGCGTCACCCGGGAGGTAGCAGTCCTCGAAGCGGGGAACTGGCTGGCGCGGCTCAAGATCCTCGACAACGCCCAGAATCCGCTGATCCTGGAGGTCGAGGTGGCGCCGGAGACCAAGGCGGCCAACCTGTTCTTTCCCTTGAGCTGGATTCGACCCTGGCTGAATTACCGCGTGTCGGAGATCGCACTGAAGCCCTAACCGGCAACCGATCCTCGGCGAATTGACCACTAGACAAAATCCGGGGAAAGAGTTTAAGAAACAGAGCCTTCCACGCCGGTGTGGCGGAATTGGCAGACGCGCACGACTCAAAATCGTGTGGGCTTACGCTCATGTCGGTTCGACCCCGACCACCGGCACATTCTTTTCATTCGGCGGCAAACCGTTGGCGGCTGCGACCTGGATGAGACTCCGTGTTCGAATCAAACGAGCGGGGCCGCTGCTCAAGAGTCCTCGCTGAGCGAGAGCAGACCAGGAATGAGAAACACGGTAAAAAGACCGGCGACGCCTCCCAATACGGCCCCGATCGTGGCCCCGGCATTCAGCTTGAACTTTTCGATCTTCTGCGTCTGATCCAAGGGGATGCGATGCTGCATGCGACCCTTCCGCACCAACAGGTCGTCGCCTTCGATGTTCAGGTTTTTCCCGTTGACGTGAAGCGTCTTTCCGTCGGGCGCCGTGAAGCGGTAGCGATCCCCCGCCTTTTCCTTTTTATGCTCAAAAGTATTGCGCATGTCCTGGACGGTCGCCGGGTTCCACTTTCCGCAGGCGGTGCAGCAAACGAAGGCGACGAGGAGGCACAGGGCCAAGGTCGTACGGGTCATGGTTCGCATTCTCCGATCGGTTGGTCAAAGGTGGCGGTTTGGAAAAAGAAAACCGATTGGATGTGGCGTGTATCACTTCCGTTTTCGAATGTTAGATTAAAATAAACATGATTCGGGTCCGTAATTGAGACCGTCCCTGAAAATGTTGTAGGCAGATATTTTGGCGTATTGGGGGCGGTTTCAAAATAAATCACATCCTCACCAGTGTAAGCGGTAGCGGGGATCGTGAAGATCTCACCGGATGATCGCTGAAATATACTCTCCCCTCCGGGCAATGCATTCCTTGGAAAAAAGAATTGAAAAGAAATTAAGTCATTTGGCGCTGGCTTATTTGGATTGATATAAGAGGAGGTAACCTCGAAGGAGGCAAATTGATCAGAATCCGAAGGGGATATATCTTTCGAAAAAGCAGGATTAACCCCGTCCGACACGGTCACCTGGTAGGATTCGAATGAACTTAATTCCTGCGTCACCTCTCTCGTTGGACAACCAGCGCCACAGGCATTAATAAACAGCGCGCCAACAATCATTGACAAGAAAACGAATGTCCTCATCATCCACCCCCTCCTTGGAGTTGAATGCAATCCGGAAGATCGCTGAAGTCGGTCATTCCATCGCAATCATCATCAACACCGTTACTGCAAGTACCATTTTGAAAGGATTCGTTGGCAAAATCCGGAGGACCTGGGGCGCATAATTGACACACCGAATCAACGGAGCGTTCACAAGCGCCAATTCCGCAAAAAATCGGGGCATCGGCTTCGTCAATAATCCCGTCACAATCATTATCCAAACTATCACAGATTTCCGGCCCCTCCTGCCAGCAACCTCCGCAGGAGTTGGTGACCCCCTCATCCACTTCACCGTCACAATCATTGTCAATACCGTCGCATGCCTCTGAGGGTTCCGGACCGCATAATCCGCAATTATTCAAAACCCCTTCGTCGATAGCTCCATTGCAATTGTTATCAATATCGTCGCAGATTTCCGCCTGTGGCACGATGCCGGAACAAGAAGCGCTCCAGGTTCCTCCGGGAAGGCAATCTTGCGTCCCTAATGTGCAAGGACCTAAATTAATACTGCACCCTCTAGTCTCGCCAGGCATGCAACCACAGCCCTCATCGGAGACTCCATCACAATCGTTGTCTAACCCGTCACAAACCTCGACGGTTGGAGCGATCTCTCCTTCACAACTAATATGCCCACTGGTGCAACCTAACGCGCCTACCCCACAAGTTCCTACGCCCAGCCCACAGGCGAGGCCTTCCTGGATCCAATTCTCATCCGTTTGACCGTCACAATCATTATCCAATCCGTCACAGATCTCTATAGGGGAAGCCTGACGAGGATGGGCGTTACAAATAAGTGCGGGATCTCCTGCGCGCTGCTTATCCGGGTCGTTGCAAACAAGGCTTCCAATTGACTTGCATTGTCCAATACCCCCATTGTCGCAGGCGCTCCCTTTTGACTCAAAACCTTCGTCTATCTTTCCATCACAAGTATCATCATAACCATTACATATTTCAAAAATTGTAGAGTCCTTAGCCCTACAATAATCGATGGTTTGTATTCTCAAATCGAGGTCACGCTCTGACGACATGTCCCAGATATCAACGCCACTTGAGGCGTAATCAATATCGCGCAGGAGCAGGCCATTCGGAGAGGTAGTCCTGTTTCGAGCCACCTGAAACATGGCGATCTTATCATCGGGGTTGCACATGCGAATGGCAAAGAACTTAATAAAGCATTCATCGCCCTCCCAGAGAAAAAGAGCCACGTCGTCACTGGGCGCCCTATCCCAATCCCATAAAATGACGTTTTGATAGGCTATGTATTGGTCCACTTCGGAAGGCCACCACTCACAATTATCGCTCGGCCCTTTGAGATTGATATGAACCGCTCCGGGCGGCGAATCTTTCAATTGGGAGGGTAGATGGATGGGAAGCAGGCTCGCGGGAAACGCCCACAAATGCATATTTCCCTCGGGGCCCGTTTGGATTCGGCCGCTATTCTTCTCGTGGTTGCTGTAAAAAGTCGCGAAATTGGCGATCAGGACATTGTCCCCCTGGGAGAGAAATTTATCCCCGGCGGCCTCCAAACCGTCGTTATAGGTGCAATACTTCGGGGGACTGACCGTTCTATCGGTAATCAGCGAATTATAAATCGGGGCCTCTCGAATTTCATTTTGCCAGGTGGCCCCATCCTTTAGCTTTAAGGAACCGGTGCCACCCTCCCTCCAAAGGCATCGGCAGGTCGCCCAATCATTTAGTGGAAATTGCATATCCTGAAGCAGCGAGACGGGGCTCTCCGACGCATAGACGACCGCCTGGATATCCCCCAGTTTGCCGGAGTCCTCCAGGTACATTTGTCCAAGAATATTCAGGAAGCCCTCGGTCTCCGGCGAGTCGACCAAAAGGTTTATCGAGGCCCCTTGATGGCGCAGATATTCCGCGTAATAGCCCTTCTTTCCAAGGTTGGGATCGAATTCTATCAGTCGGTAAGTGGTGCCGCCGGAATGGGCCCCGTCCGTATCCAGTATGGTATCTTCGGGAACCGGGATATTGGCATCTTCGACCACGACGGCATGATATTTCTGCAGGATCTCGTTCAGACTCGTCTCGTCCACGGGGTCGATGATCAGGCGATGGACGACGACGGCGAGCTTCCCCTCCTCCGAGGAATACATAATGCCCAGCGGGTAATTCGCCAGGGCCGCGTTGTAGATTTCGGCATCCGGCCCCAGCTCGAGGGAGGGATCCACCGTGATCATGTCGTGATCGGCGGAAGGACCGCCGTTGCCGCAACCAAGGAGGAAACCCAAAAGACAACCTAAGACATATTTAGCAGCCTTCATCGATGGCTCCATCGCAATTGTTGTCCATACCGTCGCAAAGCTCCGGATCGGAGGGGCCGGGCGTTACGTCGCACGAAAGACCCGTGCCGTCCGGATTGCAGACTAGATTTCCCACCCGGAAACAAACCCCCGTGCCTACCGAACAATTTTTCCCGAGATCCGGGTAATCCTCGTCGATGGCGCCGTCACAATCGTTGTCCTCGCGGTCACAGCTCTCGGACGTGGGCTGGCAGTCTTGAGGAATACCCTTGTCATACCGCTCGCAGACAAGCTCCGGAACGCAGGCCGACCGCAGCGGGTCGCAGCAATGACCTTCAGCGCACTCGGAATCGGCGAAACAGAAGCCTTCTCGACAACTTCCCACGATGGCGTCGCAGCGCTTGCCCATTTCACACTCCGAGTCCTGGGAGCAGCGACGATACACGCATCGGTAAGACTCGCAGGCCATTTCGGCGGGGCACTGATAGTCAAAATAGCAAACCCCGGGCTCTAGGCAGAGGCCGCCGGAACAAACTGAATCACTGGAGCAATCGACCTGCCCTTCGCATGGCGCGGCGCGGGGTAAGCATTGATGGGAGGCGGAACATATCTCCAAGGGCCCGCACTCCGAATCGGCGAGGCAGAATTTCTTGGAGGCATCCTGAAAAACAGGCAGTTGGCCGCCTGTACCGCAGGCAGCGGCAAGGATCAGCAGGAAAGAAAGCAGCCCTACCTTCAAACAGCTTATGATGCTTTGCATGGGTTCAACACGCCTTCGTCAAACCCTTACCCGGTGAGATTTACGGAAGACCTAACCTAGGTCGAAACAAAAAATACACAGTCGCTATAAGAGACGGACTCAAGCTTAGTCAAGAGATCGATGGCCCCACAACGGTACTATAAACAAGACCAAAAATAGGCTCTCGCTCATTGGGTTGGTGAAAAATGAAGTATCAGAGGGCGCCGTTGGAAACGGCTGGATCGAGCTCGCCCGGCGCGTCCTGTCGCCGCCAATTATCCACCGAGCTCGCCGCGCGGACGCAGCCCAGGGTGCATTTGTCCTGGCAGGATTTGTAGGTGTAGAACTCGCGCTTCAGATCCTCGAAGGAATAGTCCATCAAGTCCTTGCGGAAGGCGTCGCGCGTCTGCGAGCACCAGCTGACCACGCCGTTCTCGTCGACATAGAGATAGCGGCTGCCGGCCCGGCACTTGAAGGGCGCGCTGC
>JADYZQ010000348.1 GCA_020853015.1 Deltaproteobacteria bacterium | reverse complement strand
TGGGTCCGGTGAGCCCCGAGCTGAAACTCGCCGCCACCCTGATCGGCGGCAGCCTCGCCTTCTCCGCCCACGCCACCAAGTCGAGCGTCCGCATGGCCGTCAACGCCAGCCCCGAGCCCTTTTCCAACTGGTTCCTCTCGGTCGGCGAGGACCTGATGGTCTTCTTCTCGCTCTGGTTCATGTTCGAGCATCCCTACGTAATGCTCGCGATCGTGGCGGTCTTCCTGCTCTTCTTCGCCTGGTTTCTCCCGAAGATCTACCGGGCCTTTCGCTGGATGTTTAGGAAGTTCCTCGGCTTGTTTCGTAAAAAACCCGCCTCGCTCACCGCCGGTACCAAGGTTTGGTGATATTGACGATCAAAACGTCAATGGCACGTCCGAGCAGACCCTTTCGTCCCGTGGCTTGAACGAGGGCTCTTTCCGCCACTTCCCCATCCCGTAGTTTTTTTACTTCCTTCGCCTCGTTTTCCGCCGCCCGCAGGACTTCTTTCAGCGCGGGCTTCGCCTCCATCATCATCCGAATCCAAACGGTTTGAAAATCGGCGCCCAGCGTCGCGACTCGAGCCGCGGCCGAAATGGCCCGCGGGTCGCCTCGCTCCACCGGATGCCGCAGGTGCGAAAGGTGGGGCGGCATCTCTTTGACCAGGTCTGGATTGATTTCCCTCTGGAAGGCGGTCGAGGCGCTGAGCAAAAAGGCGTAGGCGACCGCAGTCTCCTGCCGAAGCCGGCCGCCGAGGCCGGGGGCCTCGGGCGACCCGTCGCTGCGCGCTAGGAATTCCTGCCACGGCTCGGAATTCAACAAGCGGCCACCCTCCCGCACCTCCGGGGATTCCGTGGCGAGGCGCGGCAGGAGATCGATATAGAAGGGAAGCAATTGGCGCCTAGCGTCGTCCACCGACTCCTCGTAGAACTTCCGCCACTCCCCTTTCCCTTGGAATCGGGTGGGAAGCCTCGGATCGGTCAGGGCCTCGCGCAACTGGGCGATCCCCGCCTCGATCTCCGGATGCCCCAGGGGATAGCTCTCGAGAAGCCGGACATAGGTCTCGGCGGCCCGCTGCTGCAGCAGGTGATGCCGCGCGTAAATAGGTAGGCTCTGTTCGGGCATTTTCACAGGGTGTTTCCATTCGATTTCTGGATCGCCGATCAAGCGGCGCAGGTCCGCGAGGCCCTGGGAAAATTGCGGACGGCCCTCCAACTTCTTAAGAATGGTTTCCAGTTCTTCCAAAACCTGAAGCCTCGCCTCCGAGGTCTCCCGCTTGGACAAGACTTTTTTCCGAAGCTCCGGATATCGCAAGGCGGCATCCTCGGCGGTGAGGGAGTTCGGTGCTTCCCGGTAGACCATGCCGCGACTCCTGCCCCGCATGCCGGGCCGCGAAGGCCCGCCCTCTCCTTCCGAAGACATCAAGAGGGGGGCCGCGCGAGCCGAGTCCTGCACAGCGGCACTTTCCGGAACCCCGGCCCCGGCCAAGGCCAAGCCGGGGGCCGGTATGAAGGCGCCGGGCCTGGACTTCCGCCCCGACCACCTTTCCGCAAAACCTCCCTGGAGTTCGGCGCGCAGCGCCAACTCCTGCTGGAAGCGGCCGAATTTTCGGCCGAGGGCAATGGTGCCCAGACGGCTCCCCACGCCGAGGCTCAGCAGGGTCGCGAGACTTTCCGTTAGCAGTCCCGGCGCATCCGTCGCCGGGCGCCAGCCCAAGGCGGCCTCGAGACGGTGCGCGGCCATCAAACCCAATAGGGCGGAGCTCTGTGGGATCACGACCGAAGCCACGCCCGGAGCTTTCGCCAAACCCGGGTGGAGAATCGGAAGTCGGATTGACCCCGCAAGCGCCTGCCGGCCGCCGAAGGCGAAGAGCTTCAGGGTCCCCAGGCTCAGGGCGGCCGCGCGCAGGTCATGGCCCAGCCCCTGCGGCGAAGGCAAAAGGGCCCGTTGCAGGCCCACGAAGGCCGGCAGTTCCGCCGCGAAGCCCAAGGCCCCCGCCGCCGCGCGCGCCCCCAAGCCCCGGCTCCACCATGCCGCCGGTGCCGCGGCAAGACGCCCCAAGACCAGGGTGCGCCCCAAGGAGTAGGCCAGCGAGCCCGCCAGCATCGAGGCGATGGATTGAGGCGCCAAGGCCTGTCGGACGAAGGCCCGGCTGAGGTCCTCGAAACGGCGCCCGAAACCGGCCCGCCCCTGCAGGGCCTCCATCCCGCGTCGCGCGCGTTCGGCGAAAGACTCCGGGAGGGGGCCCGCCAACATCCGCGCGTAAATCTCCGCGGCGGCGGCTCCCTCTTCTCGGGCCTCGCAATCGGCCGCCAGGCGCAGCAGGTCCTCGGCACGCATACCGGGATCGGTTTCGGTCAGGATGGATTGAAATTGCAGCCGCCAAGACGGGCTCGTTGGAAATGTCCCGCTCACGGGATACACCCTTCCACCTCGAGCCCACGGTAATTTGATACGGTCTGATCGTCTGAGCAGAAAAAAAGTTGCCTTAGGGCCTCGACCCGCGCATTGCCGCGTCGAGGTCGGCCAGGGAGGGAAGGTCCTCGAGCCGCTCGCGGCGGCGCAGTTCCGGCGGCAAATCCCGAAAGGCCTCGAGCACCTGGCCGTAGAGGCCGCGAAGGCCCCGCGGCCCGTGGAGGATCTCCCCCAAAAACCGGCGGTGGAAACCGCCCCGCCCCGAGCTCAAGACCCGGCCGATCTCGCTCCACTCCCCCAGGAAGAAGGCGAGGTCCTGCCGCATCTTTTCGTGATAGGCGCTCAGGTCGCGGCGCCCGGGGGCCATCAGCGTCTCGAGGGTCTCGCCGGCTCCGGCACTGCGGGCTAGCTTGATCGCGGCCAAGAGCGGCAAGGCGCGGGAGCGCAGGGTCTCGCGGAAGATGTGACCCAGGCGCTGCGGGTCGCGGAACAAGGCGTTGTTCTCGAGCGGGACGCGGCTGCCGCCGCGGTCCTTGAAGAGCTGGTCCGTAAAGGCCCAGCGCAGCACGTCGGAAATCGGCAGGGTGTAGTCGCCCGGCAGGTCGGGAGCGAATTCCTCCACGGGGAGCAGCAGGTTCCTCCCGGCCGTGGCGCGCCCCTTGTTGATCCCTTCCAAGACCTCCCGGTAGCCGCGCAATTTCGCGGGCCCGAGGCGTTCCGAAAAGCGTCGCGGCAGGTCCAGGTCGAGCAGCGCGTGGGCGCGCTCCAAAATGCGATGGATCTCGAGGAAGTCGGTTTGGGCGTTGGGGCTCAAGGTCTTGTGGCTGCTTCCGTTCTCGCGCAACCAATGCAGTCCCAGCTTGGCCAGGATCTCGCCGCGGCGGGCGCCGCCGTCGTTGCGCGTGTCCAGGGTCTCAAAGCGTCCCGGATATCCCAGCCGGGCGTGCAGGCCTTGCAGCTCTCTCTCCACCAGCGCTTCGTAGTTGCGCGGGCTTTCGTAAGAATAGGCGGTCAGGGCCTCGATTCGAAACACCTGTAAATTTCCCAGCCGCGATTCCGTCGGGGCCAACCAATAGGCCTGGCTCGGCGCTTGAAAACCCTTCCATTCCGCACGGACCATCTCGCCTTGCCGCTGGAAGCTCACGTGGCCACCGCCCCGCTCCATCCAAAACACGGTGATCTTGCGTCCCTCGGGCAGGGTCTGCTCGCCGAGGATGTCGGCCAACTCTTGCAGATTCCGTTCCTCGACGCGGCCGACGTTGAGACGGATCGACGGGGCCAGGGTCGCGCTGGTTTCGAGGGTCCGCAAGGCCTGGCGAAACTCCGCCTTGATGCCGGCGAAATCTTTGGCCTCCGCGCCGTCGAGGCGGGGAGTCAGCGCGGGAGCGCTGCGGCGGGGGGAGACCGCCGCAGCGGGACCTTCCATCGCCGGGGCGGAGGGCCTGCGCGGCGGCGTGGCGCTGCGCCCCGTCGAGCGCAGGTCGACCCGCTCCACGGCGAAGCTCAAACCCTGCCGGCGGAAATGCAGGGCCAAATTTTCGGAGGGCAGGACAAGCGTGACGACGACCTCTTCCGGCACCGAATATTCCCGATAGAGTCGGGAGAGCTCGACCTTGAAGGCGCCCTGCGCCCGCGCATCGAGGAGGGCGTCGGTCCCGAGGGGGACCGCGACCGGGTCGCTGTAATGGCGAAAATACTGCTCGAGGCCCTCGGCGAGTCGGGCCCCGGGATCCGCCGTGCCGATCTTGAGGCCGTCCAGGGCGAGGCGCCTCGCCCGCGGGGAAAGCCCCGCGACGGGCAAGGCAGCGACTTCCGAATAGCGCGGGGCCTCCGGTTTCGGCAGAGGCTCGGGTCCCAAAGGAGTTTCGGAGCGCCGCGGGGTTTCGGAACGCGGCGGCGCCGGGAGCGGAGGGTTGCGCCCGAGGCCGAGGATCGTGGGGGTCCTTCCGGGCGGCTTACCGCCGTTGCCGTCGCCGTTTCCCTCGCCATTGCCACCGTTGCCTTGAATCATCATGTGGGGTTGGGGACGGAATAATTCGCTTGGATCGAGTCGCGAGCCCGTCGCTAGGAGGGACCTCCGGGCGCCGGCGCCAGCGACATCGAAGCCACCGGAGAAGGGAGGCCGCGGCGCGCGGGCCAGGGCCTCGCTTTGGAGGTCGAGGCCGCGCTCCCAGGCGGCGAAGCGCGGGCCGAAGGCCGAACGCGTCAGGCGGCCGGCGACGTTGAACTGCAAGAGCATCGCCAGCGAATCCGTCAGCATCGTCGCGCCGTC
>JADYZQ010000347.1 GCA_020853015.1 Deltaproteobacteria bacterium | reverse complement strand
AGCCGCGACAACTTCGCCCGCGGCGCGGTCCTGGCGGCGAAATGGGTCGCCGCCAAGTCTCCCGGGGTCTACACGATGTTCGACGTATTGGGGTTGGAATGAAGCTGATCCGATTCGAGCGCGACGAAAAAATCACCTTCGGCATCCTCGACGGCGAGAAGGTCCAGGCCCTGCGCGGCCCCCCGACCCAGCCGCTGCACCTCGAGGAGACCCTGACCTTGGGCGAGATCCGCCTGCTGGCGCCGATCGTGCCCAGCAAGATCGTCGCGGTGGGGCTCAATTACCGGGCCCACGCCAAAGAGCTCAACCTCAAGCCCTCCGACGAGCCACTGCTCTTCCTCAAGCCGCCCAGCGCCCTGAACGGCCCGGGTTCCCCCATCCTCCTGCCCGAGATGTCCCAGCGGGTGGACTACGAGGGCGAACTGGCGATCGTCGTCGGCCAGCGCGCGAAAAACTTAAGCGAGGCCGAGGCCCCCAAGGCGATCCTGGGCTACTCCTGCTTCAACGACATCACCGCCCGCGACCTGCAGTTCAAGGACGTGCAGTTCACCCGCGCCAAGGCCTTCGATACCTTCGCCTGCCTGGGCCCCTGGATCGAGACCGAGCTGGATCCCTCCGACTTGAAGATCGAGACCAAGGTCAACGGCCAAATGCGCCAGAGCTCCCGCACCTCCGATATGGTCTTTTCGGTGCCGCGGGTCGTGTCGTTCATCTCGCAGGTCATGACCCTCGAGCCCGGCGACGTCCTCATCACCGGCACGCCCGCGGGCGTGGGCCCGCTGGAAAACGGCGACACGGTCGAGGTGACGATCGAGGGCATCGGCACCTTGAGCAATCCCGTCATTCACGTGGAATAGCGCCGCTTACTTCAGAAATTTCGAAACGATCTCGGCCAGGGCCTCGGGCCTATGGTGGTGGACCATGTGCCCGCAGTCCGGAACCTGCGCGGTCTCGGTCCCCGGGCGAAAACGCGCCTCCCGCTCCCGGACCGCGGACCAGAAATCCGCGCCGCCGAAGCGTGCCGCCATCTCGGTCTTCTCGGCCGAGACCAGCAGGCAGCGCGCCCGAATTTGGCCCCAGAAGGCGTAATGGGCCTCGATCGGCAGCCAATAGGGCTCGAGCAGCTTGTGCTTGGGGTCGGCGGCCATCGTGAAGCCGCGCGCGGTGCGCTTGGCGAGGTGTTTTGCCAGGAAGTGCGCGCGCTCCTCCGTGAGGTGGGGATTGGCCCGCCGCAGGCGTTCGGCGAAGGCCTTCAGGCTGGGAAAGGTCCGGAACCGCTTCTTCCCCAAGCCCTCGATCCAGTCCCTCACCCGGCCCGGCGCGACCTGCGGGGGACGCTCGGGGACCAAGTAGCCCTCTATGTTGATAAGTTGCGCCACCCGCTCCGGGAAGGAGCCCGCGTAGACCGAGGCCACCATGCCGCCCAGGGAATGGCCCAAAAGGCGGATCGGCTCTTCCGGACTCAGCTTCGCGAACAGGGCGTGGGCATCGGCGACGTATTCGTGGAAGAAATAGCCGAGGGGATTGCGCGCGTGGCCGCTCTTGCCGTAGCCGCGCATGTCGGGGGCGATGCAATGAAAACGGTCTTGCAGGCGCTCCGCCAGGAATTGGAAGCCCGCGCCGGTGTCGAGCCAGCCGTGCAGGAGGAAGAGCTTGGGGAGCTGGGGGGAGCCCCAGGCGTAGAGACGTTGCTTCAGCCCATGAATAGTGAGGTCCTTGGTTCGCATCGTCCTTAGGGGCCGTTCGCGAACGGCCCCTAAGGCCGCCGCCAAGCCGCCAATCCTAATCCTTCGCCGCCTGGGCCGGCGAGGCCGCCAGCGTGAATTCCCGGATCTCCGCCGTCTTGATCGGAACCACCGACTCCTTGTTGCAGTGCTCGGCGGGGCTCTGCTTCTGGAAGGCGGTCTGGAGGATCTTCAGGGTGTCCCCGTGGGCCACCAGAACGAACATCTTCCCGCCCGCTGCCTGGGACCGCCGCTCCAAATCGGCGATCACGCGGCTGGCGCGGGCCTGGACGTCGGAGGTGCTCTCCACGCCCCACTTGGTGTGCTTGGGGTTTTTGCGATCCTGCTCCCAGACCTGCTGGTAGATCTTGCCGCTGTTTCCCTGGCCCTCAAACTTGCCGAACTCGCGCTCGCGCAGGTCGTTCTCGACGACGATGATCCCGTCCAGTCCGGATTTGCGGTACTTTTTGGGCAGCTTGCCCTTGAAATTCGCCTCGAGGACGTCGACGAAGATCTCGGCGCTCTCCTTGGTGCGGCTGTAGGGCGAGGTCACGACCACCAACTTGTCCTGCTGAATATAACCGGCGATCTTCTTCTTGTTGAGCTTGATCCACTCGGTGGTGCTGGTGATGACCTCTTCGCGGCCCTTGGGGGTGAGCCCGTTCTTGGGGTCGGTGCCGGTCGCCATCGTGGCGCAGACGCGGTGCTGGGAGCTGGGAACGCTCTCGCCGTGGCGGAGGGCGTAGTAAACCCCCGTCAGCTCGCTCGCCGAGGCGAGGGCGTTGGTATCGGCGGCCGGTTGGCCGGATTTGCCGAGCGCCGGAGAACTGACCAGCAGCCCGAAGAAGAGCAGCAAATAGCCGAAGCGGGTTTTCATGGTTGGACCTCTTTAGAGTTTGAGTTTGGTTTGAATCCGGACGATCGCCTCTTGGATCTTCTCGCGCAATCCGAAGGCGCTCAGCCGGAAGTAGCCCTCGCCGGAGGGGCCGAAGCCCGCCCCGGGCGTGCCCACCACGTGGGCCTCGCCGAGCAGCTTGTCGAAAAATTCCCAGGATCCCATCCCGCCGGGGGTCTTCAGCCAGAGGT
>JADYZQ010000346.1 GCA_020853015.1 Deltaproteobacteria bacterium | reverse complement strand
CCTGGGTCTCGGTTTCGTCGTCGTTCCCGGACCCGCAGGCCGTCAAGGAAACCAGGGCCAAGAGGCCCGCCATCGCCACTGCCGACTTGGTGTATTTCAGAATCATTACCGAACTCCCCTGCAACGAAAATCTCTGGACGTGCCTCTCCTAAAGGTCTTCTCGGTGCCTTCCAAGCAAAGTTGCTAAAGGTTTACAAGGATTTTACGTGGAATTTCGAGGGGTTATTGCGCGGTGCGGCAAGGCCGCTCGGCGCATCTCCCCCTGAGGAGTGCCGATTCGGAAAACGCTTAAAAAGTCCCACCGACGCCGATCTGGAAGTTGCTGCGGCCGTCGGTGCTGACGTTGACCTTAACTTCGGGTTTCGACGGGTCTTTTTTGTTCTTCCCCTCGATATCGTCCAATTTCTTCTGGGCTTCGGTGCCTTTGCGTGTGTCGTACTTGATCTTATCGATGCCGTATTCCAGCAGGCCGTTGATGCCATAGCTCAGGAAGGCGGAGCCTCCCGAGAGCCGGTAGAATTGGCCGTCTTGAGCCGGATAGTCGTAGTCGCTGCCGACTACCTCAAGCCGATCCGTGTTGGGCGGCTGATTGCCCAGGATGGACCTGCCGAAGAAACCGTTCCCGTTGCCGATGCCGCTGGTCAAGACCATGACAAGCCCGCCCAAGGCCAGGGCGCCGTGGGTGGTCGCCCACCAAGCCGCTTGACCGCCGCCGTCTTTGACGGCCTTGTTGAGATCGCCGAAGGCGCCTAGACCGCCCAACAGAACCAATCCGTCCCGGGTCGCAATCATCGGGAGGTTCAGGCGAAAGGCGCGGGCCTGCAGGTTCGTGATGCCTTCCGTCTGACCGGAAAGGTATTCCGACTCGTTCGGAAGTCCGGGCGTGGCCGCCAGCCCGATGAGGTTGATGCCCAGCTCGGTGCCCAGCAATACGCCCAATCCGATGCGTTGGCCGTTGTTGCCATATCGGAATTGCTGCTGAAGACGATAACCCATGGCGCCTTCGTTCCAACCGCTCAGCAGGCCGCCGATCATCGTCCCCGCGTTAAGCAGCGAGTACTGGCTGCCAGTGCGGTCGAGACCCAGCGAGATGATACGCTGCGACTGATAAGCCGCCTCGGTCTTGCGCAGGGAGTTAAAGCGGATTCCGTTGGCCGCCAGCATTAAGGCCGACATCGTCACCTGCGAGTCCGTGACCAGATGGTTTTCCGCCAGGACGTCCTCGGAAGTGAGGGATTCCTTGCCGACGTAGGGCGGATTGATATGGTAGCTGGCAAAGAATTCGATCGGCAGGCGGTTCGTTTCGGGCAAACCGTTGCTGTCGAAGTTCAAGTACGTGGTCAAGGGCAGCAGCCGTATCCCCATCTCAAAAGGCCCGTAACCGCCGCTTAAAAAGTCTCCATCATTGAAGACGGAGAGCTGGAAATTGGGATCGGTGCACTTCGCTCCCTCCGCGGGCTTGGTGATCTCGGAGCACCAGCCGGCGCCCAAGCCGATGCCGACGCGGTTTCGGCCGAATAGGCCGATATTCCAGCCCTTCCCGCGGGTCCCCACCCGCATGGTGTCGGAATATTCCACCATGCCGAACCTCACCCCGGCCTGGCCGAATTTGGCGTTATAGGTGGGGTCTCCCAAGGTCGGAGAAGCGGAATTCAAGGCGCTCAGCGGTTTGGCATCTTGATAATAACCCTCGGCGAAAAAACCGAAATCCTTGTAGCTGAACTCGCTGCCCAAGGAGATGGCAAAGTTGGAGGACTGATTCTGTCCGAAGCCTTCCTTCGGAATGACGCCCAAGGTGTAGCCGCTGGGCAAGACGCGGAAGGTATCGTCCAAGAAATGGAAATTGGTGGTCACCGCGTTGAAGCGCCAGCCGGTCGGAACTTCTCGCTCAGGCTTGGCTTCGGGCGCCTTGGCCTTTTCGTCGGTTTTCTTATCCGCCGCGGCCGGAGCGGCGGGAGGCGGAGGCAGGCTCTCCCGCAATTTGGCTGCCTGCGCCGCGTTGCCGGGGTCTTGAAAGCTGCCCAACACGCGGTACATGTTCCCCAGCACCACCTTGTTCACCGGATCGGAGGCGAATTCGGGGCTGGAAGTCCAATCGTCGATCGCCGCCTTCATCTTCTGCGGGGTCACTTCGGAGTCGCGGTTCATGAAGCGCGCGAACAGGTCCAACACGCCGATCAGCTTGTAATTCTTGACGCGAAAGTCCCGATCCTCCGTCCACTTTTTTTGCAGGTGGGCGGGATCGGCAGTATTGGAAGGATCGAGGAAAAATTCGGAAGTCTGGAGATAGGACTTGCGCTCTTCCTTGGGATCGACAGGTTGCGGGTTGCCGCCGGTACCGACCGGTTTCACGCCATTGGGCGGGCTCATGGGACCTCCGAGTCATGAGACGGGGAGGCCACTAGAGAGAGAAATATCCCTAACGGTCTTGTGCCCCCATCATCTAAAAAACTTCTCGGAACAAAATTAGGAATGTTGCTAAGGCCCGAACGAATTGACCTGGGAAATCATCAAGTTATGACGCAGCGCCACAGAACCGGCGCGAGGTTATAGCGCTTAATTTTCATGCAGTTAAAGCGCCCCTGCCAAAATCTTGGTCAAGGAATCTAAAAAGTTCCGGACACCGTTCCGGTCACGTGGGTCTGCCAGTCGGTGCTGAGGCTCACCGAAATCGGCGAACGCGCGGCGGTGGAGCCGCCGCCGCTTTCCACGCCGCGTCGCCTCTGGTCCAGCAGATTGAGGTAAGCCAGTCGATTGAGACCCCAATCCAGGATCCCATTGATGCCGTATGTCAGCAGCATCGTTCCTGCCTCCAGGCGGAAATACTCGAAACGTTGGTTGGGATAATCATAGGGGCTGCCGACCACCTCAAGCCTCGGGGTATTGGGCGGGGTATTCCCCAAGAGCGACAGACCGAAAAATCCGGTACCGGTCCCGTCGCCGCTGGTGAGGATCATCACCAGGCCGCCTAGAGCCAGGACGCCGTGAGCGACGTGAAAATAGCTGATCGAATTGCTGCGGATCGCCTCGTTGCGGTCGCCGAAGGCGCCGACCGCGCCAAGGGTCGCAAGTGCGTCGCGCGCCAGGAGCGTCGGCCAAGCCAATTGGAAGGCCTGCCCTTGCAAATTGGCCGGGCTTCCCATGGCTCCGGGCATGGCCGGGCGTCCGGGATCGGCCGGCATCGCGAGGGCCCCGATGCCGTTGATGGCGAATTCCAAGCCCAACATGCCGGCCAAGGCCAGGCGCTGGCCGAGATCCCCGTGGCGGAGCTGACTGTGCAGGCGATAGGCCATCTGCCCTTCCGCCAAGCCGCCGAGCACGCCATTGAAGAAACTGCCGGTGTTGAGCAGCGAATATTGGCTGGCGGACGCGGCGGCGCCGAAGGGCATGCCGAGCAAGACGATGCGCGTGCCCTCGTAGGCCGCCTCCTGCTGCCGGCGGAAATTGGCGATGATCGCGTTGTCGAACAGATTCAAGCCCGTGAACACGATCTCCGGAGTCGTAACGCGGCGACGAAAAACCGATTCGGGATCCTGATTGGGCGCGTCGATTTGCGGAGGGACCAAGTGCCAGGTCAGGCCGAATTCCAAGGGAAGGCGATTCATCGAGGCCAGGCCGTCCGGCCCGAAGTTGAGCGCCGCGGTCGCCGGCAAAAGCCGAATCCCCAACTCGAAGGGCCCGTAGCCCGCGCTGAGCAGATCGCTGTCGTTGACCATCAAAAGCTGGAAAGTCGGCGAGGAGCACGTTGCGCCGGAGGTCGCGGCCCCGTCGATGTGATCGCACCAACCGACGCCCACGCCGATCCCGGCTCGGTTGCGACCGCCCAGGCTCAGGTGGAACCCTTCTCCGCGCCGGCCCACGAAAGGACGTCCGTACTCGACCATGCCGAAGCGAAGGGCGGCGCGGTTGAAATGCGCCGCCGGATTTCCGTCGGGGACGACATCGTAGCCGAAATAGCCGTTGAGGAAGAAATTGAACTCACCGATGCGGAATTCTCCGCCCAGGGCCGCCCCGAAGGCGGTGTTTTGGGATTGATTGAGGCCCTCGCGGGGCAGAATCCCCAAGGTGTAATAGCTCGGCAAGGGGCGCAGGGCGGCGTCGGCAAAATGGGTATCCAGCGTAATAGCGCTCACGCGAAATCCCCCGTCGCCGCCACGACCGGCAGTCGAGGCCGAGGCCGGCGCCTCGCCCACCACGGCGCTCACCGCCTGGGCTCGCGCCCTTTCGGCCTCACCGGCCGCAGCCAAACCACGACGAAGATTTTCCAGGACAACCGCTTCCACGCTGCCGGCATTGGCCTCCGCGACGCGGCGCAAGGCCGCCAAAGTGTCGCGCTGCGAGGCGCTCAGCTCCGCGGCGCCGCCGCGAAAAATGGCGCGCAAGGCGTCGAGGGCCAGGTATAGTTCGCCGTGTTGCAGGCGAAAGGCTTGGCTGCTTTGCCATTCGCGGGAAAAATGTTCGGGATCGGAGGCATGCGAGGCGTCGCGAAACAAGTGCTCCACGCTGAGGAAGGCGGGAATATCGGCGGCGGTGCTGGATGCGCCTCCCGAGCCATGACGCGCCCGGTCGGTACGTAGGGGGGGTGTCAAAGGGACCTCCTCAAAACGGTGGAAAAGAGGCCCCCTTTCCAAAGTCCTTATCGGTTCCAGAAATCACAAGTTGCGACGCGAATCCTAGGGATCGAACGCCGCCGGCACCACGCCCCCCTCCGCGCATTTCGCGCTGGTCGTGCCGCTCGCGGCGTCCTTGAAGTAATTCAGCAAAAACACCCCATTGCCGCCGCAGGGCAGCAAGGCGAGGCCCTCGGCGT
>JADYZQ010000345.1 GCA_020853015.1 Deltaproteobacteria bacterium | reverse complement strand
GGAAGGGTTAAAGGGGCGGTTTTTAAGGGCATCGATCCCTTGACCTTTGCCAGGGTCTATGCTGTAAAGACTCGCCGCGCGGGTGGCGCGCAAGTACCTGCAAAGATTGAAGAACTGCTGAAAGGCGAAGGTGAGATCCCCAACGTGGTGTTGGGCGAGGATCTGGCCGAAGAGCTGGGCATCGCGGGCCCCGACGAGACCCTCAAGGTTTTTCTCCCCAAGAAGTCGGCGGGGACGGGTGAAAAAAATTTCCAGAGCTTCAAGGTCGCGGGGATTTTTCAAACGGGTCTCTACGAATTCGACCGCGGCTTCGCCTTCGTCGACATCGGGCGAATGCAAGGGATCCTCGAGTCGCCGGGACTCGCGACCGGGATCGAGATGAAGCTGAAGCGCCCGCTGGACGCGGACGCGCTGGCCGGGGACCTCAAGGAGAGCTTGGGCCCGGGCTACGAGGCGGTCAGCTGGCAGCGCTTGAACGGCCCCTTGTTTTCCGCGCTGCGTAACGAGCGCCTGATGTTCTTGATCATCATGGCGATGGTCGTGGCGGTGGCTTCCTTCAACATCGTCGGCGTGCTCTTGCTGATGATCTTCGATCGAAGCCGCGAGATCTCGATCCTACGGGCGCTCGGCGCGCCGAACCGCGGGGTGCAAAGGCTCTTTGGCTATCAGGGATTGGCGATCGGGGCGCTCGGCAGCGTCTTGGGAGTCGCGCTCGCGGCGGGCCTGGGATGGTTCGTGCAGCGCAGCGGCGTCCTCAAGCTGGAGAAGGAAGTCTACCTGATCGAGCGCCTGCCCGTCGCCTGGTCGCCGTCGGTGCTGGCGGCGACGGCGGGCGTAAGCCTGGCGATCGCGTTGTTCGCGACCTGGGTCGCGGTGCGGCGGCTCAAGCATAACCGACTGGATTTGTAGCGATGGCGGCATTGATCGAAGCCCACAACCTTCACAAGACCTACGGCGACGCCGCGGACCGCGTCGAGGTCCTGAAGGGCGTCGATTTCGCGGTCGAGGAGGGGGAGGCGGTGGCCGTGCTGGGCGCCTCCGGCGCCGGGAAGTCCACCCTGCTCCACCTGTTGGGCACTTTGGATAAACCGACGGCGGGCCGGGTGACGTTCGAAGGGGGCGATCTCTTCGCGCTCTCCGACGCCGAGCTCAGCCGCTTTCGCAACCGGGCGATGGGTTTCGTGTTCCAGTTCCACCATCTGCTGCCGATGCTGAGCGCCCGGGAAAACGTCATGCTGCCCCTCTTGATCGGGGGCGAAAACAAGCGCGAGGCCGCGGCCCGCGCCGAGGCCATGCTGGCCGGGGTCGGATTGTCGCACCGGCTCGAGCACAAGCCCTCCGAGCTCTCCGGGGGCGAGCAGCAGCGGGTGGCGATTGCCCGGGCCCTGATCGCGGGCCCTCGGGTCCTGTTCGCGGACGAGCCGACGGGAAACCTGGACAGCCGCACCGGAGAAGAAACGGCGGATTTACTGATGAAGCTTCACAACGAACTCCAGATGACCCTCGTGGTCGTCACCCACAACGACCGGCTGGCCCAAAGGCTGCCCAGGAACGTCCGAATGCAGGACGGGCGGGTGCAGCCCGCATGAGATCCATGAAACCAAAAATAACCCTTCCTTTTCTTTTCGCCTTCTTTTTCATGGCCGGTTTTTTCCTCCCGGGCCCCCGCGACGCCGGCGCCCAAGAGCGCGTCGTCGAGATCGAGGTGCAGGGCAACCGAAGCGTCGAGACCCAGGTCATCCTGACCCAGATTCAGCAGCAGAAGGGAGGCGCCTACTCCCGCGAGAAGGTCAGCGCCGACGTGGCGCGCATCTACAAGCTGGGCCTCTTCGAGGACGTCGAGGTCGAGAGGGTCGGGGCGGCCGGCGGCGTGAAGCTCGTCTTCAAGGTCGTCGAGAAGGGGCCGATCGACGAAATCGTCATCGAGGGCAACAAGAAGGTCGGCGAGGGCAAGATCCGCGAGGTGCTCACCGTCAAGACCAACGCCCCGGCCGACAACCGCAAGCTGGGCGAGTCGAAGGAACGGATCAAAGAGATCTACAGCAAGGAAGGCTTCAGCGCGACGACGGTTGATACCGAGGTGCGGGAAAAGGGCGGGAAGCGTCAGCTGGTCTTCAAGATCAACGAGGTCAAGGCCGAGGTGGTTCGCGGCATCCGCTTCGAGGGCAACACGGTGTTCAGCGACCGCAAGCTCAAGGGGATCATCCGCACCAAGAAAAAGGGCATCCTCTCCTTCCTTACCGGCTCCGGCAAGTACCGCCCCGAGCAGATCGAGCAGGATATCCAGCTCATCACCTACAATTACCTCAACAAGGGCTACATGAAGGTGAGGGTGGGGCAGCCGAAGGTCGAGTACAACGAGCAGGAAAAAGGCCTGATCTTGACCTACTATATCGACGAGGGCGACCCCTACCGCATCGGCGATATCGGCTTCGAGGGCGACATCCTGACGACCAAGGAAGAGCTGCAGCGCAAGCTGCACACGATGAAGGGCAACCTCTACAGCCAGAAGATCATGGAGGAAGACCTCCAGAAGCTGACCGAGTTCTACGGTAACCAGGGCTACGCCTTCGCCAACATCAACCCGCAGACCAGCCTGCACGACGACAGCAAGACCGCGGACATCAATTTCGTCATCGACCAGGGGCGCAAGGTCTTCATCGAACGCATCAATATCACCGGCAACACCATCACCCGCGACAAGGTCATCCGCCGCGAGCTCAAGGTGGTCGAAAACAGCCTTTACAACGAGGGCCTGGTCCGCCTCTCCAAACGCAAGCTCGAGCAGCTCGGTTACTTCGAGACCGTCGAGGTCTCCACCCCGCGCGGCTCCAGCGACGACAAGCTGGTCCTCAACATCAACGTGAAGGAGAAGCCCACGGGCACCTTCAGCGTCGGCGCGGGCTTCAGCTCCTCCGAGAGTTTTCTCTTCACCGCATCGGTCTCGAAGAACAACTTCCTGGGCTTGGGCATCAGCGGTTCGATCAACGCCGAGATCTCGGGCAGGCGCCAGCAGTTCTCCTTCCAGGTCACCGACCCCTATCTCTTCGACACCAACTGGATCCTCCAGGCCAACGGTTTCCGCATCACCAGCGACTTCAACGACTTCCGCCGCAAGTCCTTCGGCGGCGAGGTCGACTTGGGCCGGCGCATCTTCGACTTCAGCTCCTTCAGCATCGGCTACCGCATCGAGGACGTCAAACTGGACGACTTCGACCTCATCGTCCCCGAGTTCTTCAAGCAGAACGCCGACGGGCTCACCTCCAGCCTGGTCTTCCAATTCCAGCGCGACACCCGGAACAACCCGATCATCACCACCAAGGGCCTCTACAGCAACCTGTCGGTCGAGTACGCCGGCAACGGCCTGGGCGGCGACGTCGATTTTCTTAGGGTTACGGCCAACCAGCGGGTCTATTTTCCTCTCTGGAAGAATTCCGTCCTCAAGTTCCAGGGCCGCGTCGGCTATATTAAATCCCTGAGCGATGAACCCGTTCCGCTTTTCGAGCGTTTCTTTACCGGAGGCATCAACAGCCTGCGCGGCTATGAGTTCCGCTCGGTGGGTCCCAGCGTCACCATCCCCGACGGAATCACCGGAAAAGACGAAGAATTCGTCTACGGCGGCAACAAGCTGCTGCTGTTTAACCTCGAATACGAGTTTCCGATCTACGACGCGGCCGGTTTCCGGGGCGTGGTTTTCGTCGATGCCGGCAACACCTTCGCGGAGGACGAGGACCTAAATCCCCTGAAATTGCGTGCGGATGCGGGCGCGGGCATCCGGTGGCTCAGCCCCTTCGGCCCGCTGCGCTTCGAGTGGGGCTTCCCCTTCAAACGCAAGCCGGGGGAGAAGCGCAGCGTGTTTAATTTCACGATCGGGTCATTTTTTTAGTGCCGAACGCCGCGACTTGATTTAAAGGATTTGCGGCTTGTTTAGGGTATATTTCTTGGATAATCCTTGGTTTCCCTTAATGGAGGAAGACATTCTATGAAACGATGGAAGTACTTGTTGGCCGCCCTGTTTGTCGTCGCGATGCAAGGCGTGGCCCAGGCCCAGCAGCTCAAGATCGGCTTGGTCGATTTTCAAAAAGCCTTAAATGACGTCGAAGAGGGCAAACGCGCGAAGGCCTCGCTCAAGGCCCAGTTCGAACAGAAGCAGGCCGCGCTGACCGCCAAGCAAAACTCTCTCAAGACCCTCAAGGACCAGCTCGAGACCCAGCGCGCCGCGCTCAGCCCCGAGGCGATGAAGGCCAAAGAGGCCGAGTACCGCGACAAGTTCCTCGACCTCCAGAAGACGCTGACCCAGTTCCAAAGCGAGATGGCCACCAAGGAGGCCGAGATGACCCGCGGCATCATCGTCAAGATGCGCGGCGCCGTCCAATCCGTCGGGCAAAAGGGCGGCTACAACCTGATCTTCGAGACCTCGCAAGACGCCGTGCTTTACGCTCCCGGGGCCGCCGACCTGACGGCCCAGGTGGTTTCCGCCTACAATTCGGGCGCCGGAGCCTCGGCGGCGAAGTAGGCTGGGTGCTCTGCCTCGGAGACCGCGATGACCGTCCGCCCGGAATTGCTCGAAATTTTAGTATGCCCGCGCTGCCAGGGTAAGGTAAGCTACGATCCTGGCAAGCAGGGCCTCCTCTGCATGAAATGCGAACTGCTTTACCCCGTGCAGGGCGACATTCCGATCATGCTGGAGGACGAGGCCTTTCCGATTCGACAGGGAGGAGAATCCATGACGGCTGGCGGCAAACGAACGGTCGCGGTTTTCGAGATCACCGAGGGCAAAAACAAGGGACAGATCGTCAAGCTCCCCGAGGGCACCTGCAAGGCGATCGGCCGCAGCCTCGACGACATCAACAAGACCCAGGTGTTCAGCATGGACTTCACGATGTCGCTCGACGACTTCACCAAGAAGCTCATCATGAACTACATCGCCAAGAAGTCTCCCCAGGACAAGAAGGGGATGCAAGAGGCCACCACCGACAGCATCGGATCCTTCAAGCGCCTGCCCGACTTGGTGCTCGACGACCCGGCCATCTCGCGGCTTCATGCGATGATCTTCCACGACAGCAACGGCGCCGGGGTCCTCGACCTGGTCAGCAAGAACGGCACCTTCGTCAATGGCGAGGAGGTCGAGTCCAAGAGCCTCCAGAACGGGGACTTGGTCGAGGTCGGCGGCACGAAGATGGTCTTTTCCTTCAAGTAGGGGCGAACCTTGCGTTCGCGCTTCCCAAGGCGATACATCGTATTTTCTGATGGCGAACACAACGTCTCCACATTGTTTTTGTTCGCTTGCTCCCGATCCCGCCTAAAGGTTAAATAGGCGAAACCAGGAGCAAATATGATCAAGAGCATGACCGGCTACGGGATCGTGCAGGGCAAGGTCG
>JADYZQ010000344.1 GCA_020853015.1 Deltaproteobacteria bacterium | reverse complement strand
CGCCACGCCAAGGGGCATCGCCTCCTGCCGGGCGAGCTCAACTTTCGGGCCAATATTTACGCGATCAAGAAGCTCGGCTGCGAGTTCATCCTGTCGGTCTCCGCCGTCGGCTCGCTGAAGGAGGAGATCGAACCGGGGCACTTGGTGATGGTCGATCAGTTCATCGACCGCACCTTCGGCCGCCAAGGCACTTTTTTCGGCGAGGGCATCGTCGCCCATGTCGCCTTCGCGGACCCGATTTGCCCCGACCTGCGCCGCAAGCTGCACGAGGCCGCGGGGGCCGCGGGTGCGACCTCCCACGAGAAAGGCACTTACGTCTGCATCGAGGGGCCGATGTTCTCGACCCGGGCGGAGTCGCGGCTCTATCGATCCTGGGGCGCGGACGTCATCGGCATGACCAACTTGCAGGAGGCCAAGCTCGCCCGCGAGGCCGAGATATGCTATGCGACGATGGCGCTCTCCACCGATTACGACTGCTGGCACGAGGAGCACGACAGCGTCACCGCCGACATGGTGATCGCGACCCTGCAAAAGAACGTCAAAACCGCCCAGCAGGTGATACGAAAGGTGCTGCCGACGGTCGTCGCGCCGCGCGACTGCGTATGCTCCCGCGCCTTGCGCAACGCCATCGTTACGAATAAGCTCTTGGTTCCGGAGAGCACCAAGAAAAAACTCAAACTGATTTACGGTAAAAACCTGTAATGTCCGAGACCCACGAATCGATCGGCTCCCATCTCCGCCGGGAGCGTGAACTGCGCAAAATCCCGCTCGAGGAGGTGGCCGAGCAGACCCGCGTCAAGCTGGAATACCTTCAGGCCATCGAGTCCGAGCATTTCGAAAAACTGCCCGGGATGACCTTCGCCCGGGGCTACCTCAAGGCCTACGCCTCGTATATCGGGCTTTTGCCCGAGGACGTCCTGCTCCGCTTCGAGGATTTCCTGGGCAAGCTCTCCGGCGGCTCCGCCCCGCGCGCTGAACGCTCCCACACCAAGCTTCTGATCGGCCTGCTGGCCTTGCTGGTCCTGTTCGGAGCCGGTACTATCCTGGTGCTATGGTGGTTAAAAAAATAGGCGAATCGCTCAAGGATCAGGCCTTTCTGCTGCGCTCCGTTCCCTACGGTGACGATCACCGGATATTGAGCTTTCTCACCGCCTCCCACGGCCGAGTCGAGGCCATCGCCCTGGGCGCTCGGAAGAGCGCCAGACGCTTCTCCGGCATCCTTGACTTTTTGCACTGCCTCGAGATTGAGACCCAAGTTCCGCGCCGGGGCGGCCTCACCCAATTGCTGCACTGCGAACTGCGCGAGCCCTACGAAGGGGTGCGCGCCGACTACGAGGCCACCATCGTCGCCTTGAAATGGATCCGAATGGTCTCCCGGGTGGTGCCGGAAGGCCAGAGCGTTCCCGGGCTTTTCGCCTTGTTGCAGGAGGGGCTTTCCAGCCTCGCCGTCTATCGACGCGATTGGGTCGACGTGGTTTTCCTGCGGCAATTGTTGGGTCGATTGGGTTTTTTGCTCGATCTCTCCCGCTGCGTCCTCTGCCATCGCGACCGGGCCGAGGCCTTTTACTTCAGCGCGGAGGAGGGCGGCCTGCTTTGCGAGGCCTGTCACCGCGGGCCCAAGGTCCAGGCCCTGGCGGGCGCCATTCCGGGAGATTTTTGGGAGCGGGAGTCCGGCGCTTCGGAGGAGGAGGGGGATTGGGTCCGGGCCTCGCGGGCCATCTTCGCCGCGGGCTTTCGCCATTACCTCGGCGTTGACCCGGAGTAGGTCACTTCTTCTTTTTTGGCCGCGTCCCGCGGTGGCTTAAATCCTCGTCTTCGAGGTTGAACTCGAAATCCCCCCCGCGCTGCGAATCCTTGAAGTAGAGCTCGAGCTCGATGGGGTCCTTCCCGGTGGTGATCATTTTCGGAGAGAGCGTCAGGGAGGGAAGCCGGAACTTCGCCTTCTGGGTCTGGCCGCCGACCTCGAAGAGTTGGATCAATAGGTTGACGATCTGGGTGGTCTTGCCGTCGGAGTCCGTCGAGATGTCGAGCTTTTCGAGGCGCAACTCGCTGTCGACCTTCTCGTCGGGCAGCTTGCCGTCGATCTTGCCGATCGCCGGGAAGGTGCCCCGAAGCCAGCCGAAGATGGGGAATTTGGCCCAGATCTTGGCGCTAGCCTGGATCTGGGTGATGGAGATGTCGTTGACCTTGAGCTTGCGCAGGTCGGGTTTTCGGCCGGTCGCCGGGTCGGGACGCACGAACTCGAAACCCTCCAAGTCCTTGATCTCGAGCTTGGCTCCGGCGATGTCCATCTCGGTCTTGACCGTGCCGGCGTAGGGGAATTTTTTCAGCTCGGCCTTCCGCACCGAGGGGTCGTCTCGGAACAGCAATTTGGAGAAGGTGCCGGTGATCTTCAGCGGGCCGGGCTTCTCCTGGCCTTCGAGCTTGTGGAGGGAGATCAGCTCCGGGCCGATCTCGAGCTCGCCCGCGCCGACGATGCCGATGTCTTTCATGACGCCCTCGATCGTGAAGCCCTTGGTGGCGAGCTCGACCTGGGGGATGTCGATTTCCTTGATGTGCAGGTCGAGGTTGCCCTTCACCTTGCCGACCAGCCCCGATTCGGTCTTCTCGAGCTGGATCCGGCCGTTCGTCACCTTGGATTCGTCCAGTTCGACATGGGGCAGGTGGCCCGATTTTAGGGTGGCCTTTTGGACTTCGACGTCGACCGAGAACCTAGCCTTGGGCGCCTGTCCCGCGGAGCCGGCGGGCGGGAGCTCGAGGCCCAGGTCGAAGGTGCTTTCGCCGAGCACGGTGTCGGCCAGCTTGAACTCGCCCAATTGCGGATGGACCACCGAGAAATCGTTGATTTCCCCGGAAAACTTGATCTTCGTGTCGATCTTGTCGCCGCTGGGGTTCTTTTCGTAGTTGAGGGTAAAGAGGCTCAGCTTGCTCTTGCCGGAGGTGTGGAACTCGTAACCCTCTTTGGGATTCTTGTAGTCGACCTTGCCGTTGCTCGTGGTGTCGGTCATGGTGAAGTCGACGCGGTCCTTCTTGCTCATGTCGACTTTGACGGACTCGATGCGGCCCTTGTCCACGACGATACCGCCCTCGTCCCGGGTGAAGGAAAGTTTGGATCCTTCCAATCCCGTGATGTCGAAGATCGGCCCCTCCGCGCCGCGGGTGACGGTGATTTTCTCGATCTCGCTCTTGCCGAAGGACGCTTTGCCGCCGGTCGAGGCATCTTCGAGGGTCAAACCGTCCACGGCCAGTCCGTTGAAGGTGAAGGATTTGGTGCCGCTGACGGTGGCGGACTTGATGACCGGCTTGACCAAGGTCGCCTTGAGGCCGCGGTCCGGCCGCTCGAAAGTCAGCTCGTCGGCCTCGATGCCCGTGACCTGGATGTCGCCCAAGAGTTTTTCAAAGAAGGCGGAGTGGTCCTTCTTGGGCGTCTTGGCGTCGGCTTCTTCGATGGCTTCCATCTCCAGCTGGTCGAGGACGTCCCCGTAGCTGCGATTTTCGGCCTCGGCGATTTTCTTGGCCTTGGCCTTCAGCTCGGCCTTTTTCTCGCAATCCAGGGTCTTGTCGGCGTGGCTCTTCGGGGCGCTGCCGAATTCTTTCATGATGTCCGCGAGCGGCGGCAGCTTGAGGATGACCTTGCCAGCCTTCAGTCCCTTGGCGCCGATGGTGTAACCGCCTTGGTTGAAGCGAAAGCTGGGGATGTCCTTCAGCTCGATCTCGACGGTCAGGCCCGTGAGGTCGCCCTTGACCTTGATGCGGTTGACCCCGCCATCGCCCAAGTCGATGTGGCCCCTCCCGCCCAGCGGAATGGAGGTCTTCTTGAAGCGGATCTCGGCGGAGAGGTCCTTCGGTGCGGTCCAGGCGATCAGGTCGGGCTTGGCGTTGATGGAATTGGGTCGGACGTATTTGGCCCCCGGCAGTTTGTCGTAGCAGCCGTCGGCGAGGATGTAATCGGGGTTGTGAGGCCGAGGCATGGGCAGGAGCCGCCACAGCCGATCGAGGCGGCGCGGGAGCTGAAAGGTCTCGACGCCCAGCTTCTTGTAGATGTCCTTGTCCAGGATGCCCCAGGCCTTGAGCATGTTCTCGCTGATGTCGAAGTTTACGCCCGGCCCGGCGTCGTCGTAGAGCCAGCCGATGGGGCGCATGATCAGGCGGCTGGATTTTTCGGAATGGGGCACCGATTTGCCGATCGGGGTGTCGAAGGAAGGGTTGGCCGCGTCGCGGAAGTCCTTGCCGCTCTCGAAGGGGTCGTCGCGATCGACCTTCAGCGGCCCCTCCGCGTTTTTATCGAGGGGGTGGGTCAGGAAGAATCCGTTGATCCGGTTTCCGGTGCGTCCGGGGTATTTTTTATACAGCACCGTGAATTTATGAAACTCGCTGAAGGTCTTTCCCTCCACCGGGCGAACCTCCACGTGGGCGTCGGCGTAAGTTCCGGCTTCGAACTGGTTGTGACACTTCTCCTTGCCGGCGTCGTAGCGTTGTTTGGTGACTACCTCCGAATAACGGCAGCCCTTTTCTCCGCCGTTCACCAACATGTCGTTCAAGTCCACGTCCATCGAGTCGATCGCCATGACGATATCGGTGATCAGCTGACCGGTGTCGCTGGGGCGCCACTTGGCGGGAGAGGGGGGCGGCGTGAAGTTCGCGACGGGGGAGGTGAACTTCGGCGTGTAGATCCCGGGGATGCGGAAGTTCGAGTAGACGGGCACCGTCGGAAAGCCCAGGCTGGACAACAGCGGCGACGTCTTTAGGAAGCTGGATTGATCCGGCTTGGAATAATCGAAGACCGGCTCGAAGAGCGGGGTGTGGAAGGTGAAGGGCTCTTGGAATCCGTATTCCAGAAGGGTGGAGCCTGGCTTGTTTTCGGGACTCTTTGGAGGCGTCATGGCGTTTTCCCTCCCTCGGCCTTCTTGGCGTCTTCGGCCTTGCGGGCCTCTTCGGCCGCCTTGGCGGCGACGTATTCTTCCATTTTCTTTTCGTAGCCCTTCGCCGTGTAGGGGAGGTGGTCGTGGGTCATGCTCCAGTTCAACACCTTGCCGTTGTCGATGATGACGTTGAAGACCCGCGCGAAGGCCGGGTCGACTTTGGTGGAGAGCTTGAAGGCGCCGTTGATCCTCTCTTTGTCCGGGTCCACGCCGAGGATGTTCCATAGGGTCCATGTGGTCTTGGAGAAGATCGGGATTTCGACCAGTCGCGTCGCGTCGCGCGGATCGTCTTTGGCCAACCGCAGGAAATCGGCGCCGCGCAGGTGGATGTCGCCCTCGCCGCCGGCGTCGCCGGCCAGCGTGAGCAGGCCTTTGCCGCGGAAGGCGTCGTAATCCATCTTCCAGAAACCGCGCAGCGCCCCGTCGACGTCGACGCCGGTGATGCGGCCGCCGGTGGCCTTCACCATTTTTTCGTGGGTGAAACCCAAAAAACCGAAATGGAGGTTGAGATTTTTGATCTCGAAGGTCGGCGCGGCCCCGTCGATCTCCAGGGTCAAGGGACTCTTCTTCTTGAAGTTCTTCTGCTCGATCCAGACGGGCCCGCGGATCACCCCCGTCTTGGGCATGTCCTTCCAGGGATTGGCCGTAAATTTGAGGTTGGGCACCGTATAAAGGAAGCCTCCGTTTTTGGTCGGTTCGAGGCTGGCGTTCAACTCGAGTTTGGGTGAGCTAAGGTGAATTGCCGGGAAATCCAGCGATTTGGCTTTGGCTTCCACCGAGAAGGAGGTCTGGTCGCCGATCAGGTTCCGGTCGAAATTGATTTCAAGCCCTTCGAGCGGCCGTCGCTTCAGGGTGCCGGCGGGATCGGTTTCGCGGCTGTCCAAGGCCACCTTGATTTGGGTGGAGTCCGGCCGATGGCTGCCGCTCAGGTTGAGGTTCCAGGCCTCCGGATTGCCGCCGACACGGACGGCCTGCATCGTCACCTCGGCCGCGAAGGCCTTGGCCAATTCGGAGAAGTCGTAGAGGCCGTCGATGTCTTTGGGCACCGACATGCCGCCGTCGATCCGCAGCGAGCTGTAGGAGCCCCCCGTCATTTCCGGCACTTCGATCTTTGTCACGAAGGCGGACGGGGAATTCGCGGCGGGAACCGGCGACCACAAGCCGTCGTCGAAGACTTCGACGGAGGCCCGCGACCAACGTTGGCCCTTTTCGGTGACGACCTCGAGATCACTCAGGCGCAGGTGCGTGCTGTTGGGCTCGGGGACCCATAATGTCTTCTCGGAGTTGCTGCCGTCGGCGAGGGTCTCGACGACGATCTTCGGGACGAGCCGCATTCCCCCTTCGATTTTTCCGTGCAAGGTGACCTCTCCTACCATGGGGAGACGAAGGCGAAGCCCCTCCATGCGCAGGTTGACCTCCGCGGTGAGGCCCACGCCGGGTTCGCCGCGGACGAGTAGGGCGGGTTTGGACGCGTAGGGGATTTCAAAAGGATCCGGAAGCCCCGTGATGCTGCCGCCGAGGACGGCGAGCTTCCCGGGCTTGGTGGGATCCAGGCGGAAATGGCGCTGGAGCTTGCCCACCAGGCCGAGGAGGCTGGGCGTGCCCTTTTCTTGGGCGCCGCCGTATTCCATGCGGCCGAATTCGATCTCGAGGTTGTCGAGGCGGAGCTCCTCCAGGTTGTCGAGACGGAGCTTGGAGTCTCCGGTCGAGCGATAGCTCAGACCCAGGTCGCCTTTCAGTTCGGTGATGTCGATGCCGCCCGGGCTATACAAGCGAGTGATGTGCAGCGGGGCCATGAGCGCCAGACTGACGTCTTTCAGGTTTTTAACGCTCAGCTGGGTTTCGAGCAGGTTCTTATCCGGTTCGTCCGCGAATTCGACGTAGAGGTTTTTGAAAAGAAGTCGGCCGGGGTGCAGGCGAGCGCGCAGCGAAACGGTCTCGAAGAGCTTCTGCAGGATGGCTTGCTGGGCCTCGTCCTGCTTCTTGTCCGAAGGGCGGACGTTTTTTTGGTATTCCGTCACCGCCTCGTAGAGCTGGTTGAAGGAGAGGCGGTCGGGAAATTTTCCTTCGCGCGCCATGTTGAATAAATAGGGGATTGTCTTCAGTCCCGGCTTGTCCGTTGCCGCTTGGTATTCCGAAAAATTGACGGCCTCTCCGGTGGCGACTCGGTAGGCCACGGGCATCTTTTCCAGGACCAGGGAAGTCAGGTCCAAGTCGTAGCTGTCGGGATCGTAGGGGTTGGGCGCCGCCGAGCGGAGCAGCTTTTGCAAGGTCGGGTTTAATTTTCCGAGCAGGTACTCGTTGGTGAAGGCCAAGGGAAAGCCCGCGTTGAGCAAGGGATCGGCCAATTGCAGGGTGACCAGAAGCCTTCCGTCGCGCACCGAGGCGCCCCGGAACTTGACCCCAAGCAGGCCGGCGATGCCCAGGTCCAAATTTTGGGTGCTCAGCAGGTCGAGGCCATCGAGGGTGAGTCCGATGTCCTCGTCCTTGAGTTCGATCTGAAGTCCCTCGCAGGCCTCGAATCCCGATCCGCCCGGCTTGGCCGGTCCGGCGCAGAGTTGGGCGTCGTGCGGCACGTCGAGCTTGAATTTAGGGAAATCGGCGGGCCCTTTAAGCCCGAGGAAGACGTCCAACGAGGTGTCGCGAACCTCCAAGGGAAAGGTGCCCTGTCGGGAGACAAGCAAGGTATCGAGGTAGTTTTGCCCCTTCAAGTAGGGATTGACCTGGACGAAATCCTGGTAGGTCTTCAGCGAGTCGGGCCAATAGATTTCGGCCGGGCAGTCGCTGGGCGATGGGAGAAATTTAAGATTGTCGGGATTGAGGGGTTCGTAGGGCAAAGAGCCGAGGGACGCCCCGCTGGAAACACTGGAATCGCCGTGACAATTCGAGCATGCCTTCGGAGAATAGAAATCCTTAGGAGGGAGGGTCCCATAGGCACCCAGTCCCTTCCCGGTTGTGCCGCCCGGTGGACTCATGCCGCCCTTTTAACAAAGTGCGTTAAAAAACAACAAATACCTAGACTTATCCTCGGTTGCTGGAAGTGGAAGTTGCTAGCTTAACGGGAGGAAAGCTGGCAATCGGAAAATATCAATTCACTGAAAGGTTACTTGGAAAGGGGCAAAAAAGGAGGGAGGTGATAACTACCGGCAATCTCTACTTTAAGATTGCCGGTAGTTGGTAGGATAGTGGGTGGGGTTAGAAAGAATAGAAAGAAGTAGAAAAAATTTTGAAGTGAAGAAAAACTTTAAATCCTTATGTCTCAGCGTTCCGAATACACCTCTAGATACTGCAAAGCTTTTGCCAAACATCGAAGGAAAGAAAAAATATTCTAAGTACTTGTATTTCGGTGATTTTATATTTAGATCCCTAGCAAGGGGGGCTAAGGGGCCCACCTTGATTTGAGGGGGCTGCACCCCATTCGTGCCTGGAAGCGGGGGCATTCAAGCCCCAAAAACAGCCTGCGAATCGCCTATGACCAAGCCAAGGCCCTTCGGCCACTATTTCATTTTAGAAAAGATCGCCCAAGGGGGGATGGCGGAGATTTTCAAGGGCTTGACCTACGACTTCAGCGGTCTGAAGAAATTCATCGTCATCAAGCGCATCCTGCCGCACATCGCCGTCAACAAGGACTTCATCAAGATGTTGATCGACGAGGCGAAGATCGCGGTCAAGTTAAGTCACGGCAACATCGCCCAAACCTTCGACTTGGGGAAGGTCGCCGACGATTACTTCATCGTGATGGAGTACGTCGACGGCAGGACCATCAGCCAGATCTACAAGAAGACCGTCGAGTACAAGACATTTATTCCCATCCCGATCTCCGCCTATGTGGTCTCGGAGATCTGCAACGGTCTCGACTACATGCACCGGCGCAAGGACGAGAGCGGGCGCTCCCTCGAGATCGTCCACCGCGACATCAGCCCACAAAACGTGATCCTTACCGAGTCGGGAAACGTCAAAATCGTCGACTTCGGCGTCGCCAAGGCGGCCTTCAAGCTCTCCGAGATGGAGCGGGGCGTTTTGAAGGGCAAGTTCGCCTACATGTCTCCCGAGCAGACGGAGGGCAAGAATATCGACTTTCGGTCCGACATCTTTTCGACGGGCGTGGTCCTCTGGGAAATGCTCACCGGAAGGCGTCTGTTCAAGAAAAAATCCAACCCCGAGACGATCGAGGCGGTCCAGGCGATGACCATCTTTCCGCCCAGCGCCTATCGCAACGAGATCCCCTCGGACTTAGACGAGATCGTGATGCGGGCCCTCGAGCGCGACCCCCAAAGACGCTACGCGGCGGCGGCCGACATGTCGCTCGACCTGACCAAGTTCCTGCTGCGCCATTACCCGGAATTCAAGCCGACACAGGTGGGCGATCTGCTCAAAGAGATTTTCGACAACGAAGAGAAAACTGGCGATCTCTATCAAGAAAAGACAATGCGCGAAGAACTGACGGTCCGCGAGCGAGTCCGAGCGGAAGGCATGGAGGACGAGGCGCCGGACGTCGCCGAAGACACCATGATCGTCGACCCGCAGGAGTTGGATTTCCATTCGATCTTCGAGGAGATCGACGTCGAGGAGCTGAGCGACATCACTCGGGCCATCGGACTGGGGGAAACCTCTCAGACCGGAGCGGCCCCGGCGGTCACCTTTTCGGAGGATTCCTCCTCGCAGGAGGAAGAGATCACCGGCGATCTCGAGGCGCCCTCCGTCCCGGCTCCGCCGGCTCCGAGGGACGCCGCTGCGCGGCCCGTTCCAATGCTTACGTCCGGGCCGGCGGCGGTCGTGCGCCGCCGGCGCGAGCTGCTGGTGGTCCCGGCTGTCCTTTTGTCCCTGCTGGCAGCCTTGGCGCTGTACCATTTCCTCTTGTCCCCGGCGCCGGGGGCCTTGAGATTGGTCTTTCAACCGGCCGACGCCAAGCTGACCTTGGACGGCAAGGCGGTCGCGGGATCGCCGCCGATCCACTTGCCCAACCTGCCGGGCCGGCGGCGGGCGGTCCTGCGCCTGGAGCGGGACGGCTTCGAACCGCTGGAGCTTTCGCCTTATATTTTCCCTAATTGGACCCGCTCCTTGAACCTAAGCCTGACAAAAAGGCCTCCCGGGCAAATCCAAATTTTAAGCGATCCCTCCGGCGCCGACATCTATTTCAACGGCAAGGCCAGCGGCAAACGGACCCCCGCCGTCCTCGACTCGAAGGACTTGCAGTTTCCGGTGGTTTTGGCGCTCTCCCTGAACGGCGCGCCGCACTGGGAGCGGAGGCTGGAGGCCCCTCCCCGGGAAGCCCTGCGGATCCACGCCGATCTCAAGGAGGTTGTCGGCAGCCTCGACGTCCAAAGTTCGCCCGCCGGCGCCCTCGTCAAGATCGACGGGAAAACCGTGGGCAAGACGCCGCTTCTGACCCACCCGGTTCCCGCCAACGAGACCCTCGATCTGACCCTGGACCTGCCGGGTTTCAAGCCTTACGCCAACGAGGTTTCGGTGGCGCCCGGGCAAAAGCTCCAGATCTACCACGCCCTGGAAAAAAATCCCTCTCGTTGACCTTAATAATTTCCTCGGCTTATAATGAAAACGCTGCATCCTATTCACGGAAAGGGTTTTAGGTCGTCATGGGGATTGAGGGCTTCAAGGACGAAACCGTCGTCACCAGCATCGGGGCTTTGGAAGGGATTTCCGAAAAAGAGCCCGCGGTCGATTTTTTGGGCGGTCCCGCCATGGGGATGCAGGTCATTTTGGCGGAAGGCGAGGTGGTGGTGGGCCGCAGCAAGGACGCCAACATCGTCGTCGAGGACGAGGCCATCAGCCGTTGTCACTTCAAGATCAAGGTTCGGGACAAGATCGCCACCATCGAGGACCTCAACAGCACCAACGGCACCTTCGTCAACGGGATGAGGATCAAGCAACAGGTCCTCAAGGCCAACGACAAAATCCAGATCAGCTCGGCGACCGTGCTGCGCTTCTCCTACGTCGACACCATCGACAAGAACAGCCACGAGCGCTTCTACGAGATGGCGCTCTACGACCCGGTGACCGCGGCGCATACCAAGCGTTATTTTCTCGACCGTATCCAGCACGAGTTTGCGCATTCGGCCCGAAGAAACCTGCCTTTGTCCCTGGCGATCTTCGACCTCGATTTCTTCAAAAAAGTCAACGACACCTACGGCCACCCGGCCGGGGACTACGTCCTGCATCGGGTTTCCGAAATCACCAAGGGGATGATCCGTCGCGAGGACATCTTCGCCCGTTACGGCGGGGAGGAGTTCGTGATATTGATGCGCGACACCGAGGAGGCCGACGCCGTGGCTCTCTCCGAGAGGCTTCGCAAGAAGATCGCGACCTCCGATTTCGTCTTCGAATCCAAGCGGATCCCGGTCACCGTGAGCATCGGGGTGTCCTGTCTGAAGGACGCCAACTTCAAGAGCTACGGCGAATTGATCCGCGCCGCCGACGAATATCTCTATTTCTCGAAATCCAACGGCCGCAATCGCGTTTCGGCCAAATCCCTGCTCACTTCTTGACGAACATGCTTTTGAAAAATTTTTTCAACGATTCGAACTGTTGAGTCAGCTGTTCGATCGCGGAAGGATCCTCGCCGCCTTCCGGGCGCGTCGACTTTTTGCGCTTGCCGCGCTTGAGCCGTTTCATGTGCTTGTTGATTTCTTCCATCTCGCCCAGGACCTTCTCTGCGTGCCGTTTCTGATGGCTGAGGTGCCGGCGGATTTCCAGGCTCTTCTTGTTTTGATGGCTGCGGTGCTTGACGATGGCGCGCTTCAGGATGGCTGGGAGGGCCTCCAGCGCTTCGCGGGTCTTCACCACGTAATCCTCGGCGCCGGATTGGATCGACCGAGCCGCGATTTTTTCGTCGCCTTGGCCGGTGATGATGACGATGGGGATTTTCGGAGCCCGCTTGTGGAGCTCGCGGATATGAGTGTCCCCGTCGATGTCGGGCAGATAATAATCGCTGAGGATGAGATCGAAGGCCTTGCGCTGCAGGAGGCGGTAGGCGTCCTCGGCGCTGGGTGAAAGCTTCAATTGAATCTTTCCAAAACCCTTTTGCAAGGAGCGTCGGATCAATTCGGCATGGTCTTCATTGTCTTCAATGAGCAGGATGCGCGTCATGGGTCCCCAAACCTTGGACGGAGGCCGGCTAAGAATGTACAAGAGTGTAGGGGAGGAGCCTCGGCCCAGTCAAAACCATTTTTAGCGAACCTCGATTTATTATATAGAAGGGTTCGGAGTCCCTATGACGAAGCGCCTTCGGATAACCCTATTGGCAAATCTCCTGCTTTGGGCCGGTTTTCTCGGTTGCGCCCACGACTATGTGACGGGGAAGTCCAGCTATAACTGGTTCAAGCTGGACGACGACGTGAAGCTGGGCAAGCAGGTGCTCGGCGCGCAGCTTCAGGCCTTCGAGAAGAAGAAGGTCCCGCTGGACGAAAGCGGCGACAAGGCGATGCTGCAGCGCCTCCAAACCATCGTCAACCGCATCTCCAAGGTCAGCCATTTGCCCGACCTGCCTTACGAGGTGCACCTGGCCGACGCCCCGGTCGTCAACGCCTGGGCCGCGCCCGGCGGCAAGATCATGGTTTATTCGGGTCTCTGGGACCCGAAAAAGGGCCTGGTCAACCAGGAGAGCGACGACGAGATCGCCGCGGTCCTGGCGCACGAGATCTCGCACGTCACCGCGAGGCACGTCACCGAGTCGCTCACCAAGAACATGACGATCATGCTCGCCGGGCAAGTCGCCGCCAGCGCGATCACGGCGGGCGCCTCCGCGACGGGCGGCAACCTGTTCGGCCAGTTTTTCTCCGCGGGCTACAACATCTACGCGCCCAGCTACTCCCGTAAAAACGAGCACGAAGCCGACCGCATCGGCCTTTTCTACATGGCCAAGGCGGGTTACGATCCTCGGGCCGCCGTCGCCCTTTGGAAACGCGCCGCGCAGAAGCGCGGCGATGCGACCAGCATCTTCGCCTCCCATCCCGCCAGCGGGGCCCGGGCCAAAGACCTCGAGGGCTACCTTCCCGAAGCCCTCGAAATTTATCAGGATCCCCAAAAACCCTACCCCGAGTTTCGCAAGCTCTCCGAAAAAGGAAAGGGCAAGGCCCAGGCCGTAAAAGCCTTGCCGGAGTCCCGTCCCGCTTCCTCGACGCCCGCGGATAAGCCGCAGCATCCCGTCAAGACCGACTTCTGACAAACTCCTATTGACGCCCTCCCGGGCCGGGTGTAACTCATTTGAAAGTGGTTTTCAGCGGAGGCGGCATGGCCCATACCCAAGACCCCATGGAAGTCCTAAACCGGTATTTGGATGAGCACGGGATGAAGCACACCCGGCAGCGCGAGATCATCGTCGGCGAATTCCTCAAGTCGAACAAGCATCTCCAGATCGAGGAGCTGCTCAACCAAGTGAAGAAGATCGAGCCCTCGATCGGCTACGTCACCGTCTACCGCACCCTGATGCTGCTCAAGGAATGCGGGTTGGCGCATCAGCGCCATTTCGGCGACGGCAAATCGCTGTTTGAGAAGGCGGGGGATCACCACGACCACATGATTTGCATCAAGTGCGGCAGCATCAACGAATTCGAGGACGACCGCATCGAAAAACTCCAAGAGCAGGTCGCCAAGCGCATCAATTTTAAGATCGTCAGCCACCGCCACGAGATCTACGGCTGCTGCAGCCGATGCCAAAACGAATAGGAATTCCATGACCGGACGCGAGACATTGCCCGACCAACCGTTGCCCCTGGGCCAGATGCGCAAGGGGCAGGGCGGCTATATCTGCCGCATCGAGGGCCCCGACGCGACGGTGCGGCGACTGCTGGAGATGGGCATGGTCGAGGAGGCCTACGTCGAGATCGTCCACGAGGCCCCCTTCGGCGGCGATCCGGTGGCGGTGCGGGTGCGCGGCGGCCTGCTGGCGCTGCGCCGGCAAGAGGCCTCCTGCGTGACGGTGCGGAAGGCCTGAAGCGTGAGCGTCTCCGAGTTGTCCCAACCTTACGTCGCCCTGGTCGGCTCCCCCAATTCCGGGAAAACCAGCCTGTTCAACGCCTTGACGGGGGGCCGGCAGCGCGTCGGCAATTACCCAGGCGTCACCGTCGAGCGCAAGGAAGGCAGCATCGAGCGCCCCGGCGGCCACCGTCTCAAGATCCTCGACCTGCCCGGCACCTACACCCTCGACGCGAACACCCTCGACGAGGCCGTCACCCGCGATGTCCTGCTGACGCGAAAAATCGAGGGCGCGCCGCCCGACCTCTTGGTGGCGGTGGCGGACGCCACCAATCTCGAGCGCAGCTTGAGCCTCGTCCTCGAGTTGAAAGACTTGGGCTTCCCGATGGTGCTCGTCCTCAACATGATGGACCTCGCCAGAAACCGCGGCCTCGAGATCGACCTGGAGGTCCTGGCGCGCGAATTGGGCATTCCGGTTTTTCCCGTCGTGGCGGTGAAAAAAGAAGGCCTGGATCCGCTGTTGGAGGAAATGCTGAGGCGGGTGGGGGAGAGGCCGCGGCCCTTGGTGCAGGCCTTCCCGGAGAGCGCTTGGACCCTGCCGCGGCACGGCGCGGAGGAAGTGCGGGCGCGCTTTCGCGAGATCGACCGCATCCTGAAGCTGGCCAATGCCGCCCATTTGAAGCCCGCCCGTTGGACCGACCGGATCGACCGCGCCGTCCTGCACCCGCTCTGGGGCTCGCTGCTGCTCGTCGCCATCTTGACCTTCGTCTTTCAGAGCATCTTCAATTGGGCGAGCTACCCCATGGACTTGATCGAGCGCGGAATCGGGCTGATCTCCGAAGGCTTGCGCGCCCTGCTTCCCCAGGGGTGGCTGCAAAACCTGCTCGTCGACGGCGTCCTGGCCGGGGTGGGCTCGGTGGTAGTCTTCCTCCCGCAGATCCTGATGATCTTCTTTTTCATCCTACTGCTCGAGGATTCCGGCTACATGGCGCGCGCCGCCTTCCTGATGGACCGCCAGATGGGGCGCGTGGGACTGCACGGCCGCGCCTTCATCCCGTTGCTCAGCTCCTTCGCCTGCGCGATCCCCGGCATCATGGCGGCGCGCACCATCGAAAATCCCCGCGATCGTCTGACCACGATCCTGATTTCGCCCCTGATGGCCTGCTCGGCGCGGCTGCCGGTCTACACCTTGCTGATCTCCGCCTTCATTCCCAACCGCGTCGTTTGGGGGCCCTTCCGCCTGCAGGGCCTGGTGATGCTGGGGCTCTACGCCCTGGGCCTGGTCACGGGCTTGATCGTGGCCTGGGTCTTCAAGAAGGCCGTCTTTCGCGGGCCGACCCCGACCTTCCTGCTGGAATTGCCCACGTATAAATGGCCCAGCCTCCGCAACGTGCTGATCGGCATGTGGGAGCGGGCCCGGCTTTTTCTACGCCGGGCCGGGACGGTCATCCTGGCGGTTTCGGTGGTGATTTGGTTCCTATCCTCCTATCCCAAGCCGCCCGCTGACGCGGATCCCGGGCGGCCGGCCATCACCTATAGCCTGGCGGGCCGCATCGGCCACGCCATCGAACCGGCGATCCGTCCCATCGGCTTCGATTGGTCGATCGGCATCGGGCTCTTGACGGGCATGGCGGCGCGGGAGGTGATCGTCGGGACCCTCGCGACGGTTTATTCGGTGGAGGACGGCGGGGCGGCGGTGGGCGAGGACGCCTTGGGCCGGATCCTGCAGCGCCGCTGGAGTCTGGCGACGGGCCTGAGCCTGCTCGTCTATTTCGTCTTCGCGATGCAGTGTTTTTCGACCTTGGCCGTGGTGAGGCGCGAGACCAATTCCTGGAAGTGGCCCGCGGTCCTATTCCTCTACCTCACCGGCCTGGCTTATCTGGCCTCTTTTCTCACCTATCGGCTCGCGCTTTACTTGGGTGCTTGAATGGCGGCGCCCTCCGCCGCGTAGGCTCGGACGTTTCCGTCCGGATCGGTCCAATACATCTTCACTCCCGGAAATTTCGGCAGGTAGGTGAGGCTCTTCGTCTCGCCCAGGACGAAGAAGGCGGTGGCCAGGGCGTCGGCCATGGCGAGGCGCGAGGCCTCGACGCTCACACTGCCTCGGCGGGCGACGGGGCGCCGGGTGGACGGGTCGAGGATGTGAGATCCCTGCTCGTAGAGGCCGGAGGTGGCGAGGGCCCGGTCGCGGATTTCGCGTTGGACGGTGATTCGGTCGGGTGCGCCCTCCGGCACTTGGATGGCGACCTTCCAAGGGCCGCCCAGGGCCCTGAGGTCGCCCCCCGCGTCGACGATCGCGGCTGCGTAGCCTCGGCCTTGGAGGTAATCCAGCATGGCGTCGACGATCCAGCCCTTGCCGATAGCCCCCACGCCGATCCGTGTCTCCGGGTGGGGGAGGGCGCCGCGGTCTCCCGCCAGGCGGATCTCGCCTTCCTGGCCGGCCCGTGACGGGGAGGCGAAACGGATGTCGAAGGCCCCGTCGGTTTGTCGACTGAGGGCGAGGGAGAGCTCCAGCAGGGCGCGGGTGTTCTCGGTCAGCGGGCAGTTGCCGCGGCCGGCCTTGCGGTTGAGGCAGCTCAGCTCCGAATCGGGCTGCCACTCGCTGATCTTGGCCTCGATCTCCTGGGCCAGGCGGAAGGCCGCCTCGCTCTCCGCGAGCGCGCGTTCCCGGTCGGCGGCGGGGCAGCGCAGGCTTAAGTTGACCGGGACGTGCCCCATCAGGAGACGGGAACGGGTCAGGGTGATCTCGCGGGGCGCGCAGCCCAGGCAGGCTAAGAGGGCAAGGAATAAGGCGGATCGGGCCATGGGGACAGGCCTAACCTCATTGAAATGGAATTTCAACGATTCCCGGACCGCTGTCCCGCGCCCCGGGCTTATATCTGAAATTAAAGTAAATACCTAAAATTTATTCTTGACGCCCCGCGGCGCCATCGATTATCCACCCGATCAGTTTATGAAAGCAACTTTCATTTTCAGGAATTGGAGGTGAACGATGAAGAAGAAGTGGATCCTGGGAGCGGCGGCGCTTCTCTACTGCTTGGGTCAGGGCGCCCCGGCCCGCGCGGCCGAGCCCGAGCTTAAATTCAACCCCGAGGAGACGGAGTCGAAGCCTGCCGACAGCCGCTACGGGGACAAGCCGCTGGCGAAGTTCGGCAACGACAAGACCTATTTCAAGCTGGGCGGTTACGGCTCGATCCGCTTCGAGGCCGATTCCGCTTCAGGTCCCAAGGACACCTTCACTTTCCGCCGCTTCGTCTTGACCACCGACGCCAAGATCGCCTCCCGATTCCGCATCTACTCTGAGCTGGAATTCGAGCGCTTTCGCAAGATCGAGCTCGAGAAGGAATTCACACCCCGCGCCGACGGCGGGGTCGACGTCAAGCAGGAGATCGAGGGCACCAACAGCTCCGAGATCGCGATGGAGCAAGCCTGGTTCGAGTTGGAGTTCGCCAATTACATCCGCTTGCGCGGCGGCGGCGTCCTGGTGCCGATCGGGCGCTTCAACATCAACCACGACGACAACGTCTGGAACCTGCCGAGGCGCTCGCTGGTCGACCGCGGAGTCCCCGTCCTGCCTACCACATCGGCTTGGGACGAGCTGGGCTTCGGTCTGAACGGCGACATCGAATTGGGCGAGAAATCCAAGCTCGACTATCAGATTTACGTCGTCAACGGCGTCACCCTGGACGCGCAGTTCGAGGAAAAGATCGAGACCCGGCCGGGCGACACCAATAAAGTCGAATTCGAGGCCGTGCTCGACATCAATACCGGCACTTTCTCGCAGGATGTCAAAGACGCCAAGGCCGTCACCGGCCGCATCGCCTTCAGCCCGGTCCTGGGCCACGAGATCGGCCTCTCCGGCTACTGGGGGCGCTATACGCCCGGCTTTGTGATCGACCGCAAGCTGACCGTCTTCGGCTTCGATTGGCTTTCCACCTTCGGAAACTTCGACATTGAGGCCCAGTACGTCCTGACCCACTTCGATGGCCTGCAAGACGTGATGGCCGACTTGGGCGGTAAGGTCTTCAACTCCGAGGTCGAGGCAGAGATCGAGGATAACCCCGGCATCGAGCTTGAGACCAAATTCGAGCCCGGCGCCCTGGCCAGCACCAAGCACGGCTATTGGGTCGAGCTGCGCTATCACTTTCGGCCGCAGTGGCTGACCCAATCCTGGTTCGGCCGGCATTTTTCCGACCCGCAACTGATTCCCATCGTCCGTTGGGAGCAGGCCTTCTTGCGCGGCTTGATCACCGACGCCACGGTCACTAACGGCGTTCTGACCACCTTCACGACGACCAATCGCCGGGTCGACCGTGTGACGGCCGGACTGGCCTTTCGACTGAATCCCTTGGCGGTCTTCCAACTGGCCTACGAGTACACCCAGACCAACAAGGGGCAGTCCCTGGCCTCGGTGACGAACTATCTTCCGTCGCCCGACGACAAGAACCATGCCTTCCTGTTCGGGACGGCCTTCGGATTTTAAGATTTCCCGCTCCGGACCGTTTCGGTCCGGGGTTTTTCCAGGAACCCGCCGCAATGCCGAGCGATATCCGCCGGGCCTTGCGGCGGGTCTTTTTCGGGGGCGACCGCCCCGGCCTTGCCCCGATCCTCGGAGCGTTTGACTTGTCGAGATAATTGGGGCAAGCAAGGAGTCCCGTGCCTTTGACGAGAAAATTACTTTCAGCTTTCCTCGCGCTGGCCGCGCTGCTCGGCGCGGAAGGGTCGGGCCTGGCCCAGACCACCGTCTATCTGAAGCCCGCCGAGGCCCTTAAACTGATTTTCAAAAACTCCCAGGAGGTTTTGAAGGAAGAACACCCGGTCACCGACGAAGTGCGCCGCAAGGCCGAGGTGGAGCTCAAATACGAACTCCCCAAGGACCGTTACGTCTTCTACGTCGGCAAGACGGAAGGCCGCGTCGACGGCTACGCCGTGATCGACGAGCAGGTCGGCAAGGTTCAGCCGATCACCTTCGTCGCCAAAATCAGTCCCGAGGGCCGGGTGGACGCCGTCGAGGTGATGGTCTATCGCGAGAGCCACGGCGGGGAGGTGGCTTCCCGGCGCTTCCTCAACCAGTTCAAGCAGAAGGACCTCAACAGCGAGCTGCGCCTGCACGGCGACATCGTCAACATCTCGGGGGCGACGCTTTCCTCCCATGCCTTGGTGGTGGGCGTGAAGCGGGCCCTGGTCCTGTGGCGGATCTTTTATGGAAAGTCCTAGGCTTCATCGACAAAACGGAGGTCTCAAGTCGGCGGTCACGGCCTACCTGCTTTTGACTTCCGTTGCCTTCGGCATCGCGGGCCTGATGAGCCGTCAGCACTACGGCCTCAGCCATGAGCAGACCGTCGTCTACTACCTCGGCGACGAGGCGAGCGGCGGCATGCAGATGCCCAAGCTCTATCCCCAGCTTTTGCAGACCGCCCACGTCCACAGTTTCACCATGCCGCTTGTTTTTCTCTCGTTGTGGCTGGGGCTTCACTTCACACCCCTGCGTCCGGGGTGGAAGAAGGCGATCGTCGCCGGCGGCGCGCTTTCCATTTTGATTTATAATGCCGCGCCCTTCCTGCTGCGCTATTATTCCCCCCATGCGGCCTCGCTCTTCACCGTCGGCGGGTTGGGGCTGTTCTTCTTTTTCTTCGTGCCGGCGGGATTGATCCTCTACGAGACTTGGATCGGATTCCAAACGAGTGCCACGCGTTGACCTGCCAAAGAGGCTGATGAGCCGCTACCTCGCGCTGCCGAAGGCGCTGCGGGCGTTGCCGGTCTGGATTGCGGTGTCGGGCGGTCTGGATTCGACCGTGCTGGCCGCGGTCGCCCTCCGGCTGCGTCCTCGCTTGCCCTCCCTGCATTTCGCCCATGTCAATTATCGCCTGCGCGTGCCGGATTCCGATCGGGAAGAGGCCTCGCTTAAGGACTGGGCGGGGCGGGAAGGGGTGCCAATCCGGGTGCTGCGGCTTCGTCCCCGAGCGAAGCCGTCCAACCTCCAGGCCTGGGCCAGGGAGCGACGCCTGGCTTTCTTTCGGAGCCTCATCGCCTCCCGGTCCGGCGGGAGCGGCCTGATTTGGATGGCCCACCATCAAGGCGATCAGGCCGAAACCGTCCTGGCCCGACTGTTGCGCGGCGCCGGTCTCAAGGGTTTGCGGGGCATGGACGAGCTCGAGGAGATCGGGGGGCTTTGGGTCTTCCGGCCCTTTCTCGAGGTGCCGCGGGAGGCCCTGGAGCTCTACGCCCGAAGCCACCGCCTGGGCTTCCACCATGATCGTTCCAACGACGGCGACGATTATCTGCGCAACCGGATCCGGCATCGGATCTTGCCGCGGATGGCAGAGGAAAACCCGAGGATCCAAGAGGTGCTCGCCGTCTTCGCGGCCCGTGCCGGCCAGACCGCCGCGGCCTTGGAGACCCTGGCTCAAGATTGGCTGCGGCGCGCCGCCCGGGGAAGCGCGGCCGGCCCCGCCGCCCTCGATCGGCGCGCCCTCAAGCGCCTGCCACCGGCCCTGCGGGCCTCCGTCCTGGAGGCCTGGCTGCGAGGTGGGACGGGCCGCGAGCAGAGTTTCGGGAAGATCCTTCCCCCCTTGCTGGCGGGCTTGGAGAAGACGGCTGAGGGAATCGAGTTGCCGCTCAAGGGAGGGTTTTGGGTTCAGCTGAGTCCTCAGAAACTGCTCTTGAGGCGTCGCTCGACACCCTTGAGGGCTGCCCCCGGCCGCCGGCGTCCCGGCGTGGCGGTCTAGGCGAAAAAGCCTTCGAAATCCCAAATCTTTCCGGAAATCTGGGTTGCCACCCCGAAAATCCCTATGTTAGGGTTGATGAGTTGCATGATTTAAGAGGTTCACGGTGAAACAGTCGCACAAAACGATCGCCCTTTGGATAGTCATTATCCTGCTCTCGATCTCCATCCTTCACTTTTTCAAGGCTACTCCAACCCTGCGAAATAAAGTGAGTTTTAGCGAGTTTCTCTCCGCGGTCGAGCAGAAGCAGGTCGAGTCGATCATCATCCGCGAGGACGAGTACCAGGGCAAGTTCAAGGACAGCTATAAAGAGGGCAGCTACTTCGAAACCTTGGGTCCCGTGAACAGCGACAAGGCCTTCGAGATCTTCGCGAAGTCCGATGCGCAGATCCGTTACGAAAAACCCAAAGAGACCCCGATGTGGCAGCAGATCCTCATCTCGTGGATGCCCATGCTGCTGCTCTTCGGTTTCTTCTTTTTCTTCATGCGCCAGATCCAGATCGGCGGCGGCAAGGCCTTGAGCTTCGGCAAAAGCCGCGCCCGCTTGATGAGCGAGTCGCAGAAGCGCGTCACCTTCGAGGACGTCGCCGGCGTCGAAGAGGCGAAGGACGAGGTCGAAGAGATCATCGACTTTTTGAAGGATCCGAAGAAGTTCACCAAGTTGGGCGGACGCATCCCCAAGGGCGTCCTGCTGATGGGCCCTCCGGGGACGGGCAAGACCTTGCTCGCCCGCGCCATCGCCGGCGAGGCCGGCGTTCCCTTCTTCAGTATCTCCGGCAGCGATTTCGTCGAGATGTTCGTCGGCGTCGGCGCTTCGCGAGTCCGCGACCTCTTCGAGCAAGGTAAGAAGCACGCGCCCTGCATCATCTTCATCGACGAGATCGACGCCGTCGGCCGCCACCGCGGCGCCGGCCTGGGCGGCGGCCACGACGAGCGCGAGCAGACCCTCAACCAATTGCTGGTCGAGATGGACGGCTTCGAGTCCAACGAGGGCGTCATTTTGGTCGCCGCGACCAACCGCCCCGATGTCCTCGATCCCGCGCTGCTGCGCCCCGGCCGCTTCGACCGGCGCATCGTGGTGCCGCGCCCCGACCTTAAGGGCCGCGAGGAAATCCTGCGCATCCATACCCGCAAGGTCCCCATCTCCCGCGATGTCGATCTGATGGTCCTAGCCCGCGGCACGCCCGGTTTCTGCGGAGCCGACCTCGAAAACCTGGTCAACGAGGCCGCGCTTTACGCCGCCCGCCGCGACAAGAAGGTCGTGGAAATGGGCGATTTCGAGATGGCTAAAGACAAAGTCCTGATGGGCAGCGAGCGCCGCAGCATGATCATCAGTGACGAAGAAAAGAAGACCACCGCCTACCACGAGGCGGGACACACCCTCGTCGCGCGCCTCATCCCCGGCACCGAGCCCGTTCACAAGGTTACGATCATTCCCCGCGGGATGGCTTTGGGCCTGACCCAGCAGCTGCCCGAGGAAGAGAAGCACTCGCACAGCAAAGATTACGCCGAGAACATGATCTCCATCTTGATGGGCGGCCGCCTCGCCGAAGAGCTGATCTTCGGGCAGAAGACCACCGGCGCCGGCAACGACATCGAAAAGGCCACCGACCTCGCGCGCAAGATGGTCTGCGAGTGGGGCATGAGCGAAAAACTCGGGCCCCTGGCCTTCGGCAAGAAGGAAGAGGCGATCTTCCTCGGCCGCGAGTTCGCCCAGCACCAGGATTACAGCGAGCGCACGGCCGCCGAGATCGACCACGAAGTCCGCGACATCGTGACCCGCAACTACGAGCGCGCCAAGGACTTGCTGAAAAACCACCTCACCGAACTGCATGCCTTGGCCGAGGCCTTGCTCGAGCGCGAGACCCTGACCTCCGAAGAGATCAATCAGGTGATCCGCGGCGAGAAGCTGGCGCCCGTCAAGCCAAGCACGCCCTTGGGCGGCCGGCGCGGCACCGCTGCCAAGGCGCCCAGCGCGCCCGGCAAGGAGGGCGTGACGATCGCGCCCCACGTACCGGCTCACCCCAGCAAAGCCTGACCTTGGCCGCGACGTCCTGGTCATTGCGATTTTTCTCACTGTCCCTGGATCGTCCCAGGATCATGGGAATCCTCAACGTCACCCCCGACTCCTTTTCCGACGGCGGGAAATACCTCGATCCTAAGCGCGCCCTCGAGCGCGCACGGGCCTTGATCGCGGAAGGCGCCGACCTGATCGACGTCGGCGGCGAATCCACGCGCCCGGGCGCGGCTCCGGTGCCGCCCGAGGAGGAATGGCGGCGGTTGGAGCCCGTGTTGAAGGTCCTGACGTCCGCGACCGCGACGCCGATTTCCGTGGACACCCGAAACACCGAGACCGCGCGCCGCGCGCTCGACGCGGGGGCCTCGGTCGTCAACGACGTCTCCTGCGCCCGGGACCCGGGGCTGCTGAAGGTCGTCGCCGCGGCTGGAGCCGGCTATGTCCTGATGCATTCCCGCGGAGAGCCCGCCGCCATGGCCTCTTTGGCCCATTACGGCGACGTGGTCGGAGAGGTCGAGGCCGAGCTGCGACTCGGACTCGACCGCGCCCTGCAGGCCGGCATCGTCGCCGAGCGGATCTGCGTCGACCCCGGTTTCGGCTTTGCCAAGACCCCCGAGCAAAATTGGATCTTATTGGAGGGTTTGGCCGGGCTTGCCGAACTGGGTCGGCCCATCTTGGTGGGCCTCTCGCGAAAGCGGATGCTGCGGGAGAGGGTGGGGGGGGAGCCCGAAGCCCTGTTGCGGGCGGGTCTCGATGCGGCGCGGACCGCGATTCGGCGGGGGGCCCGCATCGTTCGGGTGCACGACGTCGCCGCCACGCGCGGCTTTTTACAAGCCTTGCAAAAATCCGAGTTTTCAATAGATTGAGAAGGAACCCTGTTGGAGACATCACGATGACCCGAAAAATCTTCGGCACCGACGGCGTTCGCGGCCTCGCCAACCAGGCCCCGATGGATCCCGAGACCGCTTTGGCCCTGGGCCGGGCGCTGGCGCGCTATTTTTTGGGCAAGAGCCGGAAAAACCGCATCGTCATCGGCAAAGATACGCGGCTTTCCGGCTACATGATCGAGAACGCGCTTTCCTCCGGCATCTGCTCGATGGGCGGCGAGGCGATCTTCCTCGGCCCCCTGCCGACGCCGGGGATCGCCTTCATCACCCAGGCGATGCGCGCCGCTGCCGGCGTGATGATTAGCGCCAGCCACAACCCTTACTACGACAACGGGATCAAGTTTTTTGACCACGACGGCTTCAAGCTGCCCGACGAGGTCGAGGCCCAGCTCGAGGCCATGCTCGACGGCGAGGCCCTGAAGCGGGGGCCCACGCACGGCGAGGTGGGGCGCGCCTACCGCGTTGAAGATGCGGCCGGTCGCTACATCGAGTACCTCAAGGGAACCTTCCCGAAGGAACTGACCTTGGAGGGGGCGAAGATCGTCGTCGACTGCGCCCACGGCGCCGCCTACCGGGTGGCGCCGACCGTTTTCGAGGAACTGGGAGCCGATGTGGTCGCCTTGGGTGTGGCGCCGAACGGCACCAATATCAACGAGGCCTGCGGGGCGCTGCACCCCGAGTCGCTGCGCGAGCGAGTAAAGGCGGAAGGCGCCGATTTGGGCGTAGGATTGGACGGCGACGCCGACCGGCTGGTACTGGTCGACGAGCGCGGAGCGATCCTGCACGGCGACGTCCTGATGGCGCTCTGCGCCCGCGACCTACAGGAGCGGAAGACCTTGGCCCAAGACACCGTCGTCGCGACGGTCATGAGCAACCTCGGTCTCGAGATCGCGCTCAAACGCTGGGGCCTGAAGCTCCAGCGCGTGCAGGTGGGCGACCGCTACATCATCGAGGCGATGCGCCGCCACCATTACAACTTCGGGGGGGAGCAGTCCGGCCACCTGATCTTTTCGGATTACAGCACGACGGGCGACGGCATCCTTGCCGCCCTGCGGGTTCTTTCCATCCTGGTGCGCCGGGGGACCAAGCTCTCTCAAGTCGCCAATTGCATGGAGATCTTCCCCCAAGTCCTCTTGAACGTCCGAGTCCGGCAGAAAAAAGACCTGCATCAGGTCCCCGAGGTGCTGCGGCTCCAGCAGGACATCGAGAAGACCTTGGGCGACAAGGGACGCCTCTTGCTGCGCTACAGCGGCACCGAGCCTTTGCTTCGGATCATGCTCGAGGGCGAGGACCAGGGGCAGATCGAAAAATTTGCGCAGGACCTCAAGGCCGAGACCGAAAAGGCCCTGGGTCGCGCGTGAGGAATCTCCCATGGCCCTGCTCGGCGTGAACATCGATCACATCGCGACCCTGCGCCAGGCCCGGCGCATCTCCTACCCCGATCCCGTCGTGGCCGCACGGATGGCCCAGGACGCCGGCGCCGACCAGATCACCTGTCACCTGCGCGAGGACCGGCGTCACATCCAGGACGCCGACGTTCCGAATCTCTTGAAGGCGGTGTCGATCCCCGTCAACCTCGAGATGGCGGCCACCGCCGAGATGGAGGCCTTCGCCTTGAAGCACCGCCCGGCGAAGATCACCTTGGTTCCCGAGCGCCGCGAGGAGCTCACCACCGAGGGCGGCCTGGACGTGGTTGCCCATCGCGACGTCCTGGTCCCGATGGTCGCCAAGCTCAGGCAAGAAGGGTTTTTCGTCTCGCTCTTCGTCGACCCCGAGGCCGAGCAGCTGCGTTGCAGCCGCGAGTTGGGCGCCGACTCGGTCGAGCTGCACACCGGGGCCTATTGCGAGGTCCCGGCGGAGCGACGCGGCCCCGAGCTGAAGCGGCTGAGCGAGGCCGCCCGCCTCGCCAAGGAGCTCGGCTTCTTCGTGGCCGCCGGCCACGGCCTCAACTACGAGAACATCCTGCCCGTGAAAAAGATCCCCGAGATTGAGGAGTACAACATCGGCCACAGCATCGTCGCCCACGCGGTCCTGGTGGGCTGGGAGCGCGCGGTGAGGGAGATGAAGGCCCTCATCGCATGAAGATCCTCAGCGGAGCGCAGATGGCCCGCCTCGACCGGCTTTCGATCCGAAGGCACGGGATTTCCGCGCGGCTTCTGATGGGCAACGCCGCCCGGGCCTGCTGCGAGGAAATCCTCGCCTTGCGTCTGCCCAAAAAGCTCCGGCGCATCGTCGTCGTCTGCGGGCCTGGCAACAACGGCGGGGACGGATTCGCCGTGGCGACCCTGTTGCGGTCGAAAAATATCGAGATTCAGGTGTTCTTTCTGGGAAGCGCGGCGGCTCTTTCCGAAGAGGCGCGTTACTTCCACGGCCTAGCGCGGGACTTGATCCACCCTCCGCGCGCCATGGCCGCGGCCCTGTGCCGGGCCGACCTGGTAGTGGACGCCGTCTTCGGGATCGGTCTCAAGCGCCCCGTGACGGGCCGCTACGCCGTGGCGATCGCCGCGATGAACCGCGCTCCGGGCTGCAAGCTCGCGGTGGACATTCCCAGCGGGATCTCGGCGGACACCGGCGAGGCGATGGGGACGGCCTTTCGCGCCGACCTGACGGTGACCTTCGAGGCGCCGAAGTGGGGGCAGATCCTGCCGCCGGCCTGGGACTTTGTGGGGCGCCTAGCCGTGCGTCCCATCGGCCTGAGCCGCGCCGAGTTGAAAAAAATGCCCAGCACCGCCGAGTGGGTGGACGCGGATTATTTTCGCCGGCATTGGCGCCCGCGCCGTCGCGGCGCCCACAAGGGCGATGCCGGCCGCGTCTTGGTGGTCGCCGGCTCGCGCGAGATGCCGGGCGCGGGTTATCTTTGCGCTGTCGCCGCCCTGCGCGCCGGAGCGGGCTTGGTGACCTGGGCGCTTCCGGAGGAGGCCTACCGCAGGATCGACCTGCGATTTCCCGAGGTGATGCTTTTGCCGGTGCCTGGCCGGGACGGAAAATTCGCGGCGGGCTCCTTCCCGGCCCTGCGGGCCCCAATGCGGCGTTTCCAGTGCTTGGCGGTCGGGCCGGGCCTGGGGCAGGGCGAGGGCCCGCGGCGCTTTTTGGAGGATTTGCTGTCCGCGCGGCGCCCGCCGACGGTGCTGGACGCGGACGCGCTCAACAACCTCGCCGGGTGCTGGGGTTTGCCGGCGCGCCTGCGCGGGGCGATCGTGACGCCGCATCCTTTGGAGATGTCCCGGCTGTCCGGCAAGAGCGTGGCCTCGATCCGCGCGAATCCCCTCGCCGCGGCCCGGGCTTTCGCCCGGCGGCATCGGTGCTGGGTGGTGCTGAAAGGCTATCGTTCGGTGATCGCCGGCCCGGCGGGAAAACTCTGGATCAATTCCAGCGGCGGTCCCAGCCTCGCCACCGCCGGGAGCGGGGACGTCTTGACGGGCTTGATCGCGGGCCTCTTGGCCCAGGGATTCGGGCCCGAAGCCGCCGTGCCCTGCGCGGTCTTCCTGCACGGCCTGGCGGGCGATCGCCTGGCCGAGCGGCTGGGCGACCGGGGGACAATCGCGTCGGATATTGCCAAGGAGATTCCCAAGGTGGTTTGGGAATTTTGTGGTTGAAAGCAGGAAGATGGTTGGCGTCCCCCCTACGGATTTGGCGTCGATGCCGACGTTATGAAATGAATTCGGATGATGTCGTGAGCACCACCATGGAAACAATTTGGCTCTCCCATTCCGTCGAAGAGACCCTCGCCCTCGCGGCACGCTTCGCCGTGCGCCTCCGCGGTGGGGGCGCTGTCGCCTTGCAGGGCGACCTGGGCAGCGGCAAGACCTGCTTCGCCAAGGGCGTCGTCTCCGCGCTGAGCGGAGTCGAGCCGGCGGAGATCCCGTCGCCGACCTTCACCCTCGTCGAGGAATACCGGGGCGAAGGCCCCATCTACCACGTCGATCTCTACCGCATGCGGGACGCCCGCGAGGCCGAGGAGCTGGCCTGGGACGAAATCCTCGCCCCCGGCGCCGTCGCCTTGGTCGAATGGCCGGAGCGCATGGAAAAGATAATCCCTTATTGCCAATTCCGCCTGAGCTTCAGTAAAGAGGGGGAGGGCGTGCGCCGCATCGCCCTCGCCGAAAGGGCTACCTCCGATGTCTGTCGCTAAACAAAAGCTGCCCGCCGTCTCCGCCCACCGCCCGCTGGAGCCGGTCGACCCGCTCAAGCGCTACGTCCAGGAAATCAGCCGCTATCCTTTTCTCTCGCCCAAAGAAGAGCGCGAGCTGGCCCTGGCTTATCAAGAAACCGGGGACCGCGAGGCCGCGCGCAAGCTGGTCACCTCGCACCTGCGACTCGTCGTCAAGATCGCCTCCGAGTACCGCACCGCTTACGGCAACCTTCTCGACCTGATCCAAGAGGGCAACCTGGGCCTGATGCGCGCGGTTAAGAGCTTCGATCCCGACAAGGGAGCGCGCCTCAGCCACTACGCGAGTTGGTGGATCCGCTCCTACATCCTCAAGCACATCCTGGACAATTTCCGACTGATCAAGATCGGCACCACCCAGGCCCAGCGCCGCATCTTTTTCAACCTGATGAAGGAGAAGGAGAGGCTCGAGAAGCAGGGCTTCCATCCGGGCGTCAAGGAGCTTGCGGCGGCGATGGAGGTGAAGCCGGAAGAGGTCGAGGAAATGCAGCAGCGTCTCGGTCATAGCGATCTCTCGCTCGACGCCACGATTCGCGAGGACGACGACAAGCGCCACATCGACCTGCTCGAGGCCGAGACGCCGCCGATCGAGGAGACGCTCGACCAAGCGGCCTTCAAAGACATCCTCGAGGTGAAGCTCCGCGATTTCGCCAAGTCGCTCAACGAGCGCGAGGCCAAGATCTTTCGGGAGCGCCTCCTGTCGGAGGTCCCGCTCACCCTCCAGGCCATCGCCGACCAGTACGGCATCAGCCGTGAGCGCGCCCGGCAGCTGGAAGAGCGCATCAAGGCCAAACTCAAGACCTTCTTCGAAAAAGAAGGGGTGAAGGTCGAGGACCACCTTTAGGTGTGTTTATTGTCAATCCAAATCCAAAAGTTCTCAGGACTGATTTTTAATAATTAATAATAATTATAATAATTTACAGATTTGTAGGCATTTCTATACATTTCACACTTATTTGGCATGGTTTGAGCCGACTGTCATGTCTTTAAGTGCTTGAAATAATTATAATTTTCATCTCGCCCATTTTCTGTTTCTGGCACGAATCCTGCTTTTATTTTCCCATATCCCGGGGTCACTGACGCACCCCTTGTCCTAAGCGGCTGGTGCCTCCGGGATTTTCTTTAAATTTTTTACTCTATTTTTTGGACGTTTTCTTGGCAGCCCGGGGAGACCGCCGAGCCCCTTGTCCTATTTCGGTGGGTTTCTCCGGGCCTGCCTTTTTTTACCCGGAACCGATCGGATCAGGGGGCGGTGCGACCGCGGTCGATGGCGAGGAGGACCGGCGCGATATCGCCCCTAGCTTCGCGCGGCACGGAAGAGGTTTGGAAGGCGGAGCTGTAATAATACGTTCCCGCCGAGCGCAGGAATGCCGAGAGGGAAAGCCGGTAGTCGGCGCAGAGTCGACCGTCCGCCGCATGACCCCAGCGCAAGGTGACCCAGGTCTCCCAGAGCCCGTCGGGCCGGCAGGAGGCATCGAGCGTCATGTGCCTCTCGAAGTAGCCCCCGCCCTCCGGCACGAAATCCACTTTCACCTTAGGGTTGTAATCGAGCGGCTCGTCGTACATCTGGGCGTCGCCGGGGTCGAAGGTTTCGGCGCGGCCCAGGGTCTTGGTCATCATGCCGTCGCCGCCGCCGGAGACGACGTCCGCGAATTCCGCCCTGGGCCCGAGGCTTCCGTCGCAGTTGCGCACGAAGCCGTTCTCGATCACGCGCGCCCGCACGGGGATCCCCATCCCGCAGGGGCCGCCGATGCCCGGATCGCTCTGCTGGGTGCTGGGCACGGCGCCACCGCCTCCGGCGAGGTCTCCGCCGCCGCCCAGACTATTTCCGCCTCCGTCGAGGGACTGGAGGCCGCCGGGGCCGCCCCCCGCCGAGGAGGCTCCGCCTCCCGGACCGCCCATGCCCGAGCAGGCGGTCAAGACGGCCAAGAGGCCGAAGGCGGAGAGGAACTGAGGCCATGGGGTTTTTCGCTGCATCGAAATCGATTCCTTACATCCACTATAAAATTATTAGCTCCCTGCTTCCAGCCCGGGAAAGAGCAATTCCGGAAAGACGCGGCGCGCTCATGGAGTCGCCTGCTGAAGAACGCTTCCCGCGTCGAATTTCGTCGGGCCCAGATCGATACCCAAAGGAATGGGGTAGGCTTCGATAGCCTTGTCGTATTCGAGGACCTGCGACCCGCCGCTATACGGTGGGCTCATCAGCGGGGCGCCGCCTTGGTTCCAGAGGGCCTGGGCCCTCACCGAAAAATTCGGACAATGCAATCCCCGAGAGACGGTGAAGAAACTCAAGGCGCCGAGCGCCGTCCGCCACCTTCCGTCCTCGGCGCAATGAGTCGAGGCCTTCACGCTCCGATCTTCGATATCGCCCTCGGCGCGGAAGGTAAGGGTGACTTCGGGCCCGGGGACGGGATCATCAGGCGGGGCCATCGTGTCGGCATCCTCTCCAAGGATTTCCTCCGCCGCCCGAACCCGCAGCGCGGCCACGCTGTTATCGCGACAGGAGGTCTCGTAGGCGCCGCGCGTGACTTGGACGCTCGCCACGAAGCGGATGACGCAGGGGGCGCCGACGCCCGGCTCGCTCTGTTGGGTGCTGGGGACCGCTTGGCCCTGGGCGGTATCGCCGTCGGGCAGGCCTCCGTCCGCGGATAGCCCGCCGTCGAGGCTGTTTTGTCCGCCCAAGGTCGGCGCGCCTCCGGCCCCGCCGGAAGTGAGACCGGCGCAGGCGGCGAGGGCCGCGCAAAGGCCCAGCGCGATAAAGTTGGCGATTGATTTGGCGTGAAAACCCATTCGGCCCCCAACCCTTGTCCTGCGCAGCGACCCGACGCCGCGCCCCCTTGGGGTTGCCTTCCCTTCGATAGCTATTCGATTATCGGCTCCCGAACGGGAAAAATTGCGTCAAATTACGAGTTTTCCACCTCTTTTTGTCCGAAACGGTCGAGCTTATGGTAGAGGGTCTGGCGCTGGATCCCCAGCTTTCGGGCCGCTAAAGCCTTGTTTCCCTTGCATTCTTTCAAGACCCTCGCGACCTCCTCGGGGGTGACGCGGCGCTTGGGGGGCTCGATCTCGAGGTTCCGGATCTTCTGGTGGAGGGTGAAACGGCTGATACCCAGCAGCTTCGCGGCCTTCACCTTGTTGCCCTGGGACTCCTGGAGGGCGCGGTCGATGATCCGCTTCTCGAAGTTGGAGACCTGGCGGTCGAGGTTTAAGTCGCGCATCATCTCTTCCTCGAACTCGTATTTTTCGCGGACGTTCTCGGAGAGGAGTTCCTTGGTGATTTCGCCCTTGCCCATGACGAGCGCGCGATTGATCTCGTTCTCCAGCTCTCGGATGTTGCCGGGCCAGTCGTAGGTCATCAGCGCCTTGACCGCCGCCGGTTCGATGGAGAGGAAGTTCTCGGGGATGCCCATCTTGTTCTTCTTCATGAAGTGCTGGGCGAGCATCGGGATGTCGGGCTTGCGCTCGCGCAGGGCCGGCAGGTTGATGCGCACGACGTTCAGGCGGTAGAAGAGGTCCTTGCGGAATTTCCCCTCCTTCACCAGCTCGCCCAAGTCCTTGTTGGTCGCCGAAATGATGCGGACGTTCACCTTGACCGTCTTGTTCGAGCCCAGGGGCCGGATCTCGCCCTCCTGCAGGACGCGCAGCAGCTTGGCCTGCATGCCGGGGCTCATGTCGGCCACCTCGTCCAAGAAGACGCTGCCGCCGTCGGCGTATTCGAACATCCCTTTCTTGTCGCGCTCGGCGCCGGTGAAGGCGCCGCGGACGTGGCCGAAGAGCTCGGATTCGAGCAGGGTCTCTGAGTACGAGGCGCAGTTGGTCGAGACGTAGATCCGGGCCTTGCGCGGGCCGTTGTAGTGCAGGGCGCGGGCGATCAGCTCCTTGCCGGTTCCCGATTCGCCGTGGATGTAGACGGTGACGTCCGAATCGATGATGCGGTCGAGGGTCTTCAAGACCTCCTTCATGGCGTGCGACTCGCCGATGATTTCTTGATAGCGGTCGGCCCGCGGCCCATCGGTGTCTTGCTGGGACTCGAGCTGCAGTTTCACCTTTTCCAATTCGCTGGCCTGGTCGGCGACCCGGTCTTCGAGGGCCTTGTTGAGGCGCAGGATCATTTTTTGATTGTTTTCCAGCTCCTTTTGCCGTTGGCGATTGTCTTCGAGCAGCCGCGCGTGGCTGATCGCCAGCGAGGCCTGGTCGGCGAAGACCGAGACGACCTGGGCGTGGTTTTCTTGGAAGACGCCCGAGGCGAAGCGGTTGTCCAAGTAGATGACGCCCTGGATCGAATCGCCGCTCTTCAGCGGCACGGCCAGGACCGAACGCAATTTCATGCGATGCACGCTCTCCGCGCCCTTGAGCTTGGCCTCCTCGCCGGCGTCCAGCGTCAGGACGGCGTTGCGGGTTTGGGTGACCTCGCGGATGATCGAGGTCGAGACCTTCTCGCGGGCCTTTTTTAGGCTCTCCTTGTCCATGTTGCGCGCGGATTGGACCTCGATGCCTTCTTCCTTGAAGAGCACGACGAAGCCGCGCTCGGCGCCGGAGAGCTGGATCGCCTCGTCGAGGATCAGGTCGAGCAGGCGGTCGAGGTTCATCTGCGCGAGGATGCGCTTGGAGATCTCGAAGATCTTCTCGTAGGTGGGGGTGTCGAGCTTGGAATCGGTCAGGGTCATAGGTCCTCCATGGCCTCCAGGATTTTTTCCAGTTT
>JADYZQ010000343.1 GCA_020853015.1 Deltaproteobacteria bacterium | reverse complement strand
GGTCATCGCCAACCAAGAGGGCAACCGCACCACCCCCTCGGTGGTGGCCTTCAGCAAGGACGGCGAGGTCCTGGTCGGCCAAGTGGCCAAGCGCCAGTCGATCACCAACCCCGAAAACACCGTTTACTCGATCAAACGCTTCATGGGCCGCAAGTTCGACGAGGTCGGCGAGGAGATCAAGATGGTTCCCTACCACGTCGTCAAGGCCGGCAACGGCGACGCCGCGGTCGAGATCCAAGGGAAGAATTACAGCCCGCCCGAGATCTCCGCCAAGATCCTCATGAAGCTCAAGCAGGCGGCGGAGGATTATTTGGGCGAAAAGGTCACCGAGGCGGTCATCACCGTCCCGGCCTACTTCAACGACTCGCAGCGCCAGGCGACGAAAGACGCCGGTAAGATCGCCGGCCTCGACGTCAAGCGCATCGTCAACGAACCCACGGCGGCCGCCCTCGCCTACGGCCTGGACAAGAAGAAAAACGAGATCATCGCCGTCTACGACTTCGGCGGCGGCACCTTCGACATCTCGATCCTCGAGGTCGGCGAGAACGTCGTCGAGGTCATCTCGACCAACGGCGACACCCACCTGGGCGGCGACAACATCGACCAGCGCCTCATCGACTACCTGATCGCCGAGTTCAAGAAAGACCAGGGCATCGACGTCAGCAAGGACCGCATGGTCCTGCAGCGCCTCAAAGAGGCCGCCGAGAAGGCGAAGATCGAGCTCTCCAGCGTCATGGAGACCGAGATCAACCTGCCCTTCTTGACCGCGGACCAGACCGGGCCCAAGCACATGAACATCAAGCTGACCCGGGCCAAGTTCGAGGCGCTCTGCGAGGACCTCTTCCTGCGCTCCATGGAGCCCGTGAAGAAGGCCCTGGCCGACGCCGGCAAGAAGGCCTCCGAGATCGACGAGGTCGTCCTGGTCGGCGGTTCCACCCGCATCCCGCGCGTCCAGGAGGAAGTGAAGAAGTTTTTCGGAAAAGAGCCTCATAAGGGCGTCAATCCCGACGAGGTCGTCGCCCTGGGCGCCGCCGTCCAGGCGGGCGTGCTCTCCGGGCACGTCAAGGACCTGCTCTTGCTCGACGTCACCCCGCTTTCGCTGGGCATCGAGACCTTGGGCGGCGTGATGACCAAGCTGATCGAGCGCAACACGACCATCCCGACCCGCAAGTCGCAGGTCTTCTCGACGGCGGCCGATAGCCAGAGCAGCGTCGAGATCCACGTCCTGCAGGGCGAGCGCGAGATGGCGAAGGACAACCGCACGCTCGGCCGCTTCATCCTCGACGGAATCCCGCCCGCGCCGCGCGGCGTGCCGCAGGTCGAGGTCACCTTCGACATCGACGCCAACGGCATCGTCAACGTCTCGGCCTTGGACAAGGCGACCAATAAGAAGCAGCATATCACCATCACCGCCTCCAGCGGCTTGAACGAGAAGGACATCGACCGGATGGTGAAGGAGGCCGAGTCCCACGCGGCCGAGGACAAGAAGCGCCGCGAGGAGATCGAGGTCAAAAACCACGCCGACTCCCTGGTCTACTCGACCGAGAAGACCCTCAAGGAAAACCGCGAGAAGGTGGACGCCGCGACCGTCTCCGAGATCGAGGCCGCGGTGGCCGAACTCAAGAAGGCGATCGAGGCCAACAACGTCGACGACATGAAGTCGGGCATGGAGAAGGTCACCACCCTCTCACACAAGATGGCCGAGCAGCTCTACAAGACCGCCTCCGGCCCGGGCGCGGCGCCGGGCGCCGAGCAGGCGCAGGCCGGGGCTTCCGAGGGCGGAGAGTCCTCCGAGCCCAAGAAGGAAGACGTCGTGGACGCCGAGTTCGAGGAGGCGAAGGACTAAGGCCTACGGCGGTTCGCGAGAATCATTCTCCGTCCCTAAAGATTACGGGGCGTCGTTACGGCGGCGCCCCGTTTTTTTGCCCAAAACCCGCCCATTCCGGCGGTCCGGGCCCTTGCAGGCCCCAATGCCGGGGCCTAAGCTGTGTTCGAAGGCACTGGCGCGGCGCTGAGGGGTTTGTCCGGTTACCGGCCCCGCCTTCGCGCGAAGCGGCGAAATTTTATTTGTTTTTTCCAACACGACTGCGCTATGGGCTGGCTGCGTTTGTTGGGAAAGGAGTATCTTTTGAATTGGCTTATAAAGGCCCTGGGATCCTCGATCGGCCGAAAATTCGTGATGGGCCTGACGGGGCTCCTGCTCATCGGCTTCGTGATCGTCCACCTCGCCGGCAATCTCCTCCTCTACGTCGGAATCGAAGACTACAATAATTACGCGCACGCCCTGCACTCCAAGCCAGGCCTCGTCTTGGTCGCCGAGATCGGCCTGCTGGCCCTCTTCCTGGCCCACATCCTCATCGCCGTCGGCATCACCCGCGAAAACCGCGCGGCGCGCCCCGAAGGCTACCAAATGCGCCGCTCCAAACAGAACCGCACGGCGGCCACGCCTTCCGCGCTGATGTTCGTTTCCGGCGCCATCCTGCTGGGCTTCATCCTCCTGCACCTGGCCGATTTCCGTTTCCATTTGCGCAACCCCGGACCGGATGGCGAGGAGCCTTTCGCCAAGGCCCTGCGACTGCTGCAAGACCCCGTCTCGGCCGGCGTCTACTTCGTCGGCAGCCTTTTCCTGGGGTGGCACCTGGTGCACGGCTTTCAGAGCGTCTTCCAAACCCTGGGTTGGAACCATCCCAAATATACCCCCTTGATCAAGAAAGCCGGTGTCGCCTTGGCGGTCGTCCTCGCCCTCGGTTTCGCGTCCTTTCCGGTTTGGGCCATGCTTAAGAAATACGGAGTGCAGCTATGAGCCTCGACGCCCGCGTCCCCATCGGACCGCTCAGCGAGAAATGGACCAAGTGCAAGAACGAGCTGAAGCTGGTGAGCCCCACCAACAAGCGCAAGTACGACATCATCGTGATCGGCAGCGGCCTGGCCGGGGCCTCGGCCGCCGCCTCGCTGGGCGAGCTGGGCTACAACGTCAAGGTCTTCTGCTTCCAGGACAGCCCCCGCCGCGCCCACAGCATCGCCGCCCAGGGCGGGATCAATGCCGCCAAGAACTACCAAAACGACGGGGACAGCGTCGGCCGCCTTTTCTACGACACCGTCAAGGGCGGCGACTTCCGCGCCCGCGAGGCCAACGTCTACCGACTGGCCGAGGTCAGCGCCAACATCATCGATCAGTGCGTCGCCCAGGGCGTGCCCTTCGCCCGCGAGTACGGCGGCACCCTGGCCAACCGTACCTTCGGCGGCGTCCTCGTCTCGCGCACCTTCTACGCCCGCGGCCAGACGGGACAGCAGCTCCTGCTGGGCGCCTACTCCAGCCTGATGCGCCAGGTAGAGCGCGGCAAGGTGAAGCTGTATTCGCGCCACGAGATGCTGGACTTGGTCTTGGTCGACGGCGTGGCCCGCGGCGTCATCGCGCGGGACCTCACCAACGGAAATTTCGAAAAGCACGCCGCCCACGCCGTCCTGCTCTGCACGGGCGGCTACAGCAACGTCTTCTACCTGTCGACCAACGCCAAGGGCTGCAACGCCACCGCGATCTGGCGGGCCTACAAGCGGGGCGCCTACTTCGGCAACCCCTGCTTCACGCAGATCCACCCGACCAGCATCCCCCAGCACGGCGACTACCAATCGAAGCTGACCCTGATGAGCGAGAGCCTGCGCAACGACGGGCGCGTCTGGGTGCCCAAGCAGAAGGGCGACAAGCGGCGGCCCGAGGCCATCCCCGAGGGCGAGCGCGACTACTACCTCGAGCGCAAGTACCCGACCTATGGCAACATGGTGCCCCGCGACGTGGCGAGCCGCAACGCCAAGGCGGTCTGCGACGAGGGCCGTGGGGTCAGCGAGACCGGCCAGGCGGTTTATCTGGATTTCGCCGACGCGATCAAGCGCGACGGCCGCGAGGTGATCCGGCAGAAGTACGGCAACCTCTTCCACATGTACGAGAAGATCACCGGCGAAAACCCCTACCACACGCCGATGAAGATCTACCCCGCCCCCCACTACACGATGGGCGGGCTTTGGGTGGACTATCATCTGGAGAGCACCATCCCCGGCCTCTTCGTCCTGGGCGAGGCCAATTTCTCGGACCACGGCGCCAACCGCCTGGGCGCCAGCGCCCTGATGCAGGGCCTGGCCGACGGGTATTTCATCGCGCCCTACACGGTCGGGCACCACTTGGCCGGGCGCAAGCTCCCCAAGGTCTCGACCGACGGGCCCGAGTTCGAAGAGGCCCTGCGCGCCGCCAAGGGCCGCGTCGATCGGTTATTGAAGATTAACGGCAAGCGCAGCGTCGACAGCTTCCATCGCGAGCTGGGGCGCATCATGTGGGATAAATGCGGGATGTCGCGTAGCGAGGCCGGACTTAAAGAAGCCATCGCCAAGATCCGCGCCCTGCGCGAGGAATTTTGGAACAACGTCAAGATCCCGGGCGGCAACGCCGAGCTGAATCAAAGCCTCGAGCAGGCCGGGCGGGTGGCCGACTTCATCGAGCTGGGCGAGCTGATGTGCCGCGACGCGCTCAACCGGCGCGAATCCTGCGGCGGCCACTTTCGCGAGGAGAGCCAGACCGAGGAAAACGAGGCCAAGCGCGACGACGAAAACTATCTCTACGTCTCGGCCTGGCAGCATCAGGGAGACGACAAGGAGCCTACGCTGCACAAGGAGCCGCTGGCCTTCGAGTCGATCCATCTGACTCAACGGAGTTATAAATAAATGGAAAAGAAATTAAACCTCACCTTGAAGATCTGGCGCCAAAAGGGCCCGCAGGCCCAGGGACGCTTGGTGACTTATCCCGTCCAGGGCGTCTCCACCGACGCCTCCTTCCTGGAGATGCTCGACGTCCTCAACGAAGAGCTCTTGAAAAAGGGCGAGGAGCCCGTCGCCTTCGACCACGACTGCCGCGAGGGCATCTGCGGGATGTGCAGCCTGATGATCAATGGCCAGACCCACGGCCCCGACCGCGAGACCACCACCTGCCAGCTGCACATGCGGCGCTTCAAGGACGGCGACACCATCGTCATCGAGCCATGGCGGGCCAAGTCCTTTCCCATCCTCAAGGACCTCGTCGTCGACCGGACCGCCTTCGACCGCGTCATCGCCGCCGGCGGCTACGCCTCGGTGAACGTCGGCAACGCCCAGGACGCCAATTGCATCCTGGTGGGCAAGGAGAGCGCCGACCGCGCCATGGACGCCGCCGCCTGCATCGGCTGCGGGGCCTGCGTGGCCTCCTGCAAGAACGCCTCGGCCATGCTCTTCGTGGCCGCCAAGGTGACCCACTTCGCCGAGCTCCCTCAGGGCCAGCCCGAGCGCTACAAGCGGGCCCAGGCCATGGTCGCCCAGATGGACGCCGAGGGCTTCGGCGGCTGTACCAACACCTACGAATGCGAGGCGGCCTGCCCCGCCGGCATCCAGGTCACGACGATCGCCAAGCTCAACCGCGAGTATCTCAAGTCCAGCTTCGCCTACGCCGAGGAGTCCAAATCCTCGGAGGGCGAGGGCTGAACCCTCCCCTCCTCCAATTTCCAATTTCGCATGCGAATTTCGAGGCCGCGTACCGCATTCGAAATTCGAATTTCGAAATTCGAGGTAAAAAAAAGGGAACCCGAAGGTTCCCTGATAATTCCGCAAAATTCGCGATCTAGCCGAGGATGGCTCCCAGCTTCAAGGCCAGGCCCATGTCCCCGCCCACCTTCAGCTTGCCGGTCATGAAGGCCATCTGGGGGTTCAGCTTGCCGTCGATGATGTCGGAGAAGTCCGAGGCCGCTACCGTCACGGTGCACTTGGCGTTGCCGGTGGAGCCGGCTACGACCTTCTTGTCGGCCCCGGAGAGGTCGATCGACCAGACCCCGCCGCCGTCGCCCGTGATGTTGAATTCGTAGATCGCCGTGTTGCCGGCGATCTTGGCCTCGTTGGTCTTCAGTTTTTCGGGAATTTTCTGCTCGAAGATTTCTTTCGGGGTCGACATTTCGTCTCCTTCAATCGTTAGAGTATTTTTACCAAGTGAAGTCCGGATTTATAGAGCCATTGTCCCAAAGCCAGGACTCCAAACAAAGAGCTGATCCAGCGGCTGCCCCCGGCGCTGTACCAGAGGGGCCGGCGGCCGGCCCGGGCGGTGTAAAACCGGTCCGCGGCCAAGACGGCCAAATATAGGGCGATCACCGGCGCCAGGGCGTTCAGCTGAAAGACCTGGCGCCAGTGACCGTGAAACATCGCCAGAAAGGCCCGGCTTAGGCCGCAGCCGGGGCAATCCCAGCCGGTGACCTCGCGGATCATACAGAGCGGCAGCCCCTCGATCCAAGCCGAGGGTACCAGCGCCGCGCCCGCGAACAGGAGCACGACGAAAGCTATCGCCCCGAGACCTTTCATGGATGCGCCGGATTACTTGTTGGCCTGCTGCTCGGCCATGGGGCCGATGACGGGGATCAGCCAGCGCTGGCCCTGGTAGGCCTTGATCATCGCGATCAGCCAAATGACGAAGAGGCCGATATAGACCACGATGCTCAGGATGCCGCTGACGATGCCGACATAGGGGATGAAGGCCAGGACCATAAAGACGATCCACGAGGCGAAATAAGCGCCGCCCAGAAAGATCGCCTGCCAGGCGTGGAACTTGACGTCCTTGTTGTCCTTTTCGATGATCAGGAAGATGATCCCGGTCACGAAGGTGCAAAGGTAGCAGAGCATCGACGCGATGTTGGGCGCCAATCCGCTGCCGCCCGAGCTTCCGCCGGTGTTTTGAGGTTGGGCTTGTTGTTCCACGGTTTCCTCCTATGGGTTGGAATAAAATCGCTTACTCGCTGTACAAGCTGTCGAACAAGTCGCGGTAACGCTCGTTGATGACCTTGCGCTTGACCTTGAGGGTCGGCGTCAGCTCGCCGGTCTCGATCGCGAAGTCCTTGTCGAGAATGGCGAAGCGCTTGATGGTTTCGTACTTGGGCAGCTCGTGGTTGATCTCGTCGACGACCTTTTTCACCCAGTCGTAGATCTTGGGCTCTTGGACCAGCTGCGAATAATTTTCGAAGGGAATGCCCAGCTCCTTGGCCTTGGCCTTCACTTCGTCGGGGTTGAGCGTCACGACGGCCGTCAGGTACTTGCGGCGATCGCCGTGCACCACCACCTGGCTGAAGATGGGCTTGGTCTTCATGAGATTTTCGATATTTTGCGGGGCGACGTTTTTGCCGCCGGCGGTGACGATGATGTCTTTTTTGCGGTCCGTGATGCGCAGCATGCCCTGCTCGTCAAACTCGCCGATGTCGCCGGTATGGAACCAGCCGTCCGGCTCGAGGGCCTCAGCCGTGGCCTTGGGGTTGTTCCAGTAACCCTTGAAGATCATCGGCCCGCGCACCAGGATCTCGCCGTCGGGGGCGATCTTTTCTTCGATGTAAGGGAGCGGCTTGCCGACGAAACCGAAACGCATCAGGTCGGGCAGGTTGAGGTTGACCGCCGCGGTGGTCTCGGTGAGGCCGTAGCCCTCGAGGATGAGGATGTCGGCCGCGTGGAAAAACTCGGCGATGTCCTTGGAAAGTGGCGCCCCTCCCGAGACGAAAAACCGGATTCGCCCGCCCAGCTTTTTGTGCAGCTTGGAAAAGACGAGCTTGCTGGCCACGGAATAGCGCAGCTTCAGGCCCGAGGGCAGCGGCTTTCCCTTGAGGACGTAATCGGAACGCTCTTTGCCGACCTCGAGGGCCCAATAGAAGATGTTGCGCTTGAAGCCCGAGCCGCCTTCGACGTCGTTCATCACCTTGGTGTAGATCTTTTCGAAGATGCGCGGCACGCTGACCATGAAGTGCGGTTTGATCTCGCCGATGTCCTCGAGCAGCTTCTCGATGCTTTCGGCGTAGGCGTGGGTGAAACCGACCTTCAGCTGGAAGAATTGGATGACCCGGGCCAGGATGTGCGCCAAAGGCAGGAACATCAGGCTCACGTCGTTGGGGTCGATCGGAAAGGACTTCTCGGCGGCGTCGACCTCGTAGGCGATATTGCCGTGGGTGAGCATGACGCCCTTGGGGGGGCCGGTCGTTCCCGAGGTGTAGACCAAAGTGGCCAGCTGGTCGAGCTCGATCTGGCGGATGCGCACCCCGAAGTCGCTCTCGACGCCCTCGGCTTGAGCCTTGAACTCGTCGAAGGTGATCAGGCCGTCGCCCATCACCTTCCCGTCGATTAAAATAATTTTTTGGAGGCCGTTGTGGAGGTTGGCCTTGGCCTTGAGGACCTTCTCGAGCTGCGTGGAATTTTCGGCGAAGACGGCCTTGGCCCCGCTGTCGTTGAGGATGTGCTGGATCTCTTCGGAGACCGAGCTGTGATAGATGGGGACCGTCACCGCGCCCAGCGACAGGATGGCCATGTCGAGCAGGGTCCATTCGTAGCGGGTGTTGGAGAGCAGCGCCACTCGGTCGCCGCTTTGGATGCCGAGTTTTTTGAGCCCCTCCGACAATTGCTTGATTTGAGCGAGGGTCTGCGTCCAGCTGAGCGAACGCCAGATGCCGCCCTGCTTGAAGCGGAGGCAGGCCTCTTCGCCGCGGCGCTCCGCGGTGTCCTGGAATAATCTAAGGATATTCTCGGGTTTCATATTTCCCTCGGTTTATAAAGACAAGCCCCTGTCTTGTCTAGGGTTTTGTCGGCCGACAGAGCTCGATCCAGGGGAGGTTTCGATAGAGGCCGTCGAGGTCCATCCCGTAGCCGACCACGTATTCGTCTTGGATCTCAAATCCAATGTAATCCAAGGCCAGGCCCGCGGGCGAGCCGCGTTTCTTCAGTAAGCTGCAGAAACGCACGGAGGCCGCCCCCTTGCTCAGCAGGTGCGGCAGGATGAATTGCAGGGTCTTGCCGGTGTCGACGACGTCTTCCAGGACCAGGACGTGCTGCCCCGCGATAGGCTGGGTGAGATCGAATTCGAGGCGCAGGTCGCCCGAGGTTCCCTCTCGGGTGTAGCTGGAGATGCGCAAGAAGTCGCAACGCAGGGGCATCCGCAGCCGGCGGATCAGGTCGGCCATGAACAAGACGGAGCCTTTCAGGACGCCGATGACGACCAGTTCCTTGCCGAGGTAGTCCTGGTTGATGGCCTGGGCGAGGCGCGCAACGCCGGAGGAAATCTCGGCCTCGCTAAGCAAGGTTTCACCGGAGGGTTGGAACATGGAATCTCGGCCTTCTTGCCCCGACTCGGAAAATTCTTCAAATCTTATTTTTGGACAAATTGGGAGGGCCTTTTTTCCATTCGACGTCGAGGATAGGCATTCCCTCTAGGTTTTAGGAGCCTTCGGTATTTTGCCTTTGCAAGCCGACCCCTTGATTCTGTACAATTAATATTTATCGTAATCCAAAAAAGGAGTGAGGATCGTTCCTCATTCAAATTGGAAAGGGAGGCCTTATGAGAGGGTATGGGAAAATCATCTTGGCGGCGATTTTGCTCGCCTGGCCGGCCTGGGGGCATGCCGCTGAAACAAAGATGAACTTGGTCGTCATTGAGGATGGAGAGCCGACTCATTATTACAGCAACACGCAGTCCCCCTTCCACGGAAGCGGTGACCAGTGGAATCTTTACAACGAACGCCGGCAAATCATCGGAACCTCCGACTACGATTTTGACTCCGTGCAAGTATTGAGCTCTAACTCCAACCAGATGGCGATCACGCTGGACGTGACCTATCATTTCAAAAACGGAATGACGGTTACGGTTGAAGACGCGCGCATGGTGATTTCCTTCATCGACGGCGGAATCGCGGGGGCACTGGGCATGCCGGAGTTTGGCGACGGACTGGTCAGCAATTTCCTGGAGGGCGAGATCAGCTCGGTTTCCAACGCGGGCGGGCGGATGAAGATGATCGGGGGGGCGGTCTCGTACCGAAGCCGTCACGAGACGGTCGGCGGCAAGTTCTTCCGTTGCATCGATTGTCTCGGCATCCTCAAGTTTGTGTTGATGAAATAATAGCGGTTTCCAACGCGAGGAATAGGTATTCTCCGTCGCATATTTTTACTTGAGAAATATGCCCGGGGCCGGAATCGAACCGGCACGGCCCTTTCGGACCTCAGGATTTTAAGTCCTGTGCGGTGATTCGCTCGGCCCGGCAAAGCCGGACCGAGCTAAAGCCCAGGGGTGAGCGCTGCGCTGCTCCCCCTTCAACCCCCATCGCCCGTTTTTCTTGGACAATATGCCCGGGGCCGGAATCGAACCGGCACGGCCCTTTCGAGCCTCAGGATTTTAAGTCCTGTGCGTCTACCAATTCCGCCACCCGGGCGAAGGCCGCCGGAGGCGGCCCCTCGAATTTCGCATGCGACGATCGAAATTGGAGGTAATTTTTTGCGAAATGAAGGCCAGGGGGGGAATCGAACCCCCGTGTAGAGGTTTTGCAGACCTCTGCCTTACCACTTGGCTACCTGGCCGGATCGTAAAATCGCGACAGCACTTACTGTTTCGCCCCGCGGAAAACAACCTAAAAATTCACCTTGGGCGGGACGTTGGGATCCCTTTCGAGGTCGAGTTCCGGCTTTTGGGGCCACTTCTTGCCTCGGGAGAATTCGGCCTCCAACCTCGAGCCCGGGGCCTGCGCTAGGATGGCCTCCGCCCCCTTTAGAGAGAGGGCGTTGCCGGCCTTGTCCCGGATCGAAAGGCTCTCGAGATGCAAGGTCACTTTGTTGAGGCCCCAGAGGATATTGGGATTTGCGATGTCCATCATACAGCGCAGGCGTTTGCTCTGCGGCACCGGCTTGCACTTGGCCTCGAGGAGGTCGACCGTCGTACCGTCCACCTCCACCCGGTAAAAGACGCGCAGCGAATTTTTCTCGAGGCCGGAGACCTTGTCCTCGAATTCGAAGCCTTGCTCGAAGCGGATCCTCAGCACCCCGGAATAAAACTGCACTTTATATGGCGGACGCTTGTAGGTCACGATCCGGATCAGCTTGGGGGCCTCCCCGTCGATCCGCGGATTCTGGACCTCCAACTCCTCGACCCTTTGGAATTCGTAGAGGTAATTGCGCAACGAGTAGAAGCTCTCGTCGCTGGCCGCCCAAAACAAGTCCGCGACCTGGTAGACGCCCGGCTGCGCCGTTTCCGGCAGCTTCCAGTCGCCGCCGAAGCAGCCGGAGGCGTCGGTTTTGAGGCGCTGCAGGCGGTTGCCCATGGCGATGGAGAGGCGCTTGGGCGGATCGGAGCTGTCCTCGAGGATCAAGAGGAAACCGATCGCCTTGGCGCTCAGCTTATCGAGGTAGGCCGAGGCCTGGGCGGAGAGCCTCACGCAGACGGGGATCTCCTGCCCGGCCTGCACCCGAAACCGCTCGTCGGAGGGACGGCTTTCGCTGGTCGGGAAAAAGACGATGCTGCCGTAGGGCCCCGCGGGCGCCGGCGCGCTTTCGGAGAGCTCGGCGGGCACGCTTTCCGCAGCCTTCACGCCGGGCGCGTCGGCCTTAGCCGGGCCTCCCGCCGCGGCAAGAAACGCCAGGCCCAAACCTATGAAGACTTTCCGCATGCGGGGGTTTTCTAGGGGTGAAACGTAAGGGAGTCAAGAACTTGCCATCGTATCCGGGAGGGTGTAGAACCAGGCCTCCATGTCGGCAAATCCCGTCAGCATCCTGGTTCCCGCCTTCAACGAAGAGGCCGCCATCGACTCGGTCGTCCGGCAGCTCAAGGCGCTTCGGCCTCACGACGAAATATTGGTCATCGACGACGCCTCCCAAGACCGCACCGCCGAGCTCGCGAAGGCCGCCGGAGCCGAAGTCGTGCGCCACTCTTATAACCTCGGTTACGGCGGCGCTCTCAAGACGGGCATCCGCCATGCCCGCCACGACACCGTGGTCTTCTTCGACGCCGACGACCAGTTCCACCCCGAGGACATCGGACGGCTGGTCGAGGCCCTGAAAGACTGCGACATGGCGGTGGGCGAGCGGCCCAAGGGCTCGGGGGCCTTGAGCCGGCGCTCGGGAAAATGGTTTCTTTACCGCGTCGCCAATTACCTGGTGGGCCACGAGATTCCCGACCTCAACTGCGGGCTGCGCGCCCTGCCGCGCGATCTCGCGATGCAGTTTTTGCATCTGTTGCCGAACGGCTTCTCGCTCACCACCACCATCACCCTGGCGGTGATGCGCAGCGGCTATCAAGTGCACTATCTGCCCGTGGGCCTCAAAAGCCGCACCACGGGAAAGAGCCGCGTCTCCTTCCGCGACTTCTTCCGCACCATGCTGCTGATCGTCCGAATGATCGCCCTCTTCGCCCCGCTTAAGATCTTCATCCCTTCCAGCTTGGCCTTGGCGGCGGTGGCGATCCCTTTCAGCGTCTACGATATTTGGCATCGCAACATCGGGGACACCACGGTACTCCTCTGGCTCGCGGCGATGGTGGTCTTCTTCTTCGGCCTGCTCGCCGACACGGTGGCCCTGGTCTCTCGCCAAGGGCCGGGCAAAAACCCCCTGCCCCCCGTCGAAAGGGGCTGACGGCGTGCCGCTGCGCCTGCGCTATGCCCCCTCCGTCGCCCCTTATCTCGACGAGATCCTCGCGCCCCTGATCCGACGCCACATCGACTTCAAGCTGCGCGACAGCTTCCGCATCGTCACGCCCGACGCCGAGAGCCGCCAGGATCTCGAAGAACGGTTCTTGAGCCGCGAGGCCTTGGGCGGCGTCCTGATCGGCAAGAGCCTGCTCACCCTTTCCTCCCTCGCGCAGACTCTCCTGTTGGAGCATCCGACTCCCAAGCCTTTGGCGACGTTGCCGGTCCAGCGCCGGGCCCTGCGGCGCGCCCTGTCGCGGCTGAAACCCGAGTGGAAGCTGGACGGCGCCTCGCTGCAGAAATGCCTGCGCGAGCTGCAGGGGTTGCGCCGCTTGGCCGACCTGCGGACGCGGGGCCGCGTGGGATTGGGGCAGCGGGTCGACGGCGAATTCCAAAAAATACTCGCGGAGGACTTCGGCGCCTGGACCGCCGAGCGGCAGATGGCCGAAGCCTGGGGGCTGTTGGGAAGAAGCCGCGCCTCGGGGCTCGAGCTCGTCCAAGAGTGCTGGTTTCTGGGCTTCCGCTTTCCCGAGGCCGCCCTGCTCGATCCTATCGAGGCCTTGCTGCGGGCCTACCCGCGCATGGAAATCCACCTCTTCCTCCCGCCGCCGGAGCAGTTCGTCGACGCCGATCGCCGGCTCGAACCTTGGCTGCAACGCCTGCAATCCCTGGCCGGAGACGGCGAGAGCCTCCCGATGCCGCGCCCGCCGCGCCTGGAGGTGCGGCCCTACGCCACGCCGCTGCACGAGGCGCGCGGCGTCCTGCGCGCGGCGCGCGAGGGGATCTGGGCGCCGGCCTTCGGCCCGGTGGGCCCCCTGCTCGAGGCCGACCTCGCGGTGTCCTCCACCGCCACGCAGTTGCCGGCCCGGATCCTGGCCGGCTTGGCCGGGGACTTGGCTTCGGAAGCGCCAATTTCCTTCTCGTCTTTGGTGGTGGACGCCGCCCCCGTCTTTCAATCCCTGCAGGAGACCTTGGCGGCGAACGCCGATTTCGATTCGCTGCGCTACCTCGAGGCCGCACGCCGCTGGCTTTTGGACTGCGCGCGGGCCGAGACGCCGGCCCCCGAGCCGCGCCCGCGCGCCGCCTGGTTGGCGGAGTTGAAGGAAGACCTGCTCGAGCTCCGCCTCGCCGCGCCCGCCGGCCGGCGCCAAGCGCCGCGCCGCTTGGACCGCCCCGGCCTCGCCCGCCGCCACCGCATCGCCGTGGCGGGAATGAACGAGGGGGCCTACCCCTCCCCGCCCTCGCCCGCCTTTTTCGAAGACGAGAGCCTGCGCTTCTTCACCCTGCACGAGGAGGGCCTCGCCTTCCGTCAACTGCTGCACTTGGCGGAGGAGGAGGCGACCCTCAGCTACGCGCAGCTCTCGCTCTCCGGCCGCGCGTTGCCCCCGTCTCCGCTCCTGGCCGATCTGGACGCGGCGACCTGGCAGGAGCCGGAGGTCGAACTCGCGCCGCGCCGCGAGGGTCGGCACCCCTACTTCGCGGAAAACGCCGCCCGCGAGGCGCAGCGCCACCGCGGGCCTGAGCCCGGCCTGGACTCGGGCCGCTTGAGCTCCCTCCCGCTCGGCGGGCCCATTCTCGACGAGCTGCTCCGCCGCCCGCTCAGCGCCACCTATCTCGACGATTTCGCCAAATGTCCCTGGCGCTTTTTCGCCAAGCGCTTTTTGCAATTGAAGGAAGAGCCCGAGGAAGACCTCGAGATCGACCCGAGGCGCCGCGGCAGCCTGAGCCACCGACTCCTCGAGGACAGCTTCGCCCGCTTGATCGAAAATTTTTTCAGCCGCGGGAATTTTCCCGCGGCCGACGACACGCGGGCCGCGCTGGAGGCCGCCTTCGCCCGATTGCGCGAAGAAGCCCTGACCGAGGCCTCCCGCGTCCCCCGGGTCCTGCTCACCGACCAGCTCGAGCGGCTGCGCGGCACGGCGCAGGCCCTGCTCGAGCAGGAGCAGGCGGCCTGGAACGAGGCGCCCGCACGCCTCATCCCCCGCCACCTGGAATGGGGCTTCGGGCGCGGCGGCCGCCCGCCGCTGACCCTCGAGGTGCCCGGCGGCCCTTCCCTGCCCTTGACCGGCGCGGTCGACCGCATCGACGTCAGCGAGGACGGGGGTCGATTTCTTTTAATCGATTACAAGACCTCGAAGACCTCCGACTTGGCCCGGGAGATCCGGGAAGGGCTCAGCCTGCAGCTCTGGATCTACCTGCGGGCGGTGCGTCGCCTGCTCTACCCGCGCGCCGAGGCCCTCGGCGGCCTCTACTGGGACCTCAAAGAGACCAAAAAGGATCAGGGCATGGCGAGGCGGGAGGCGATCCAGGACTACTTGAAAAAGAAACCGACCGCCCAGGCGAAGAGCTTTTTGAAGGACGAGGACTTCGAGGCCCTGGAGGCGCGGCTCGAAACCGCCGCGATCGATATCCTGCAAAGGATCCTGCGCGGGGATTTTTCCCTGACGCCGGCCCAATGCCTGGGGCCCCGCTGCGAATACCGCGAGATCTGCCGCTATGACGACAAACCGAGAAATTGAGGGCGGGCACGAGGCCCTGCTGGCCCGTGCCGTCGGCTTGCTGGACCGCGACGCGATCATCGTCGCCAACGCGGGCGCCGGCAAGACCTACCTGCTGGTCGAGCACTACTTCGCCCTGCTGGAGGCCGGCCTCGAGCCGGCCCAGGTCGTCGCCTTCACCTTCACCGAAAAGGCGGCGAACGAATTGAAAGAGCGCATCGTCGCGCGGTTGCGCATGCACCCCGGCTTCGAAGGGCTGCCCGACGAGGTGCTGCGCGACTACCGCGCGAAGATCCTCAACGGGCCGATCGGCACCATCCATCAATACTGCCTGCGGATCATCGAGGCCTCGCGCAGCGCCGGCGAGCGCGCCGCCGTCAAGAT
>JADYZQ010000342.1 GCA_020853015.1 Deltaproteobacteria bacterium | reverse complement strand
CGTCCTTTTCCGGGTATGCAGGTCGTTCACGTCAATATTTCCGCCTTTGCGGTCGCGGTCGAGCGCCGCGTCGACGCGCGGTTGCGCGGCCGGCCGGCGGCGATCGCGGTGAGCAGCGCGCCGCGGGCCCCGCTGGTCGCGGTCTCCGCCGAGGCCTTCGCCGCCGGGATCCGCGCCGGCGACCGCGCGAGCGAGGCGCTCAAGGTCGAGCCGCGGCTGCGGGTGGTGCCGCAGAACCCGCCGCTCTACGAGCGCGCGCAGCGCAAGCTTTGGGAGGTGCTCGAGCGCTTCACGCCGGTCTTCGAACCCGCGCGGCTCGGTTCTTTCTACCTCGACATGGAAGGGATGGAATCGCTGTTCGGCAAGGCGCCCGACGCCGCCGGCCGCATCCACCGCCGCATCCGCGAAGTCCTGGGCCTCGACGCCGCGCTCGGCGTCGCGCGCAACAAGCTCGTCTCGCGCATCGCCGCCAAGGTGATCCGGCCGCAGGGGCTCTGCGACGTCTTTCCCGGCGGCGAGAGCGATTTTCTCGCGCCGCTCGAGGTCGACTACCTCCCCGGCGTCGGTGAGCGGACGCAGGATCGGCTGTTGCGCGAGCTGGGCGTGCGGCGGATTTGCGAGCTGGGCGCGGCGCCGGGGCCGGTGCTGCTGCGCGTCTTCGGACCGCGCGGCCTCGCGCTCCGAGCGCAGGCGGCGGGCGTCGACGAGACGCCCGTCCGAACGCCGCGGCGCTCCCTCGCCTTGACCGAGACGGCGAATCTTCCCCAAGAAAGCAACGACGAGGCCGTCCTGCTGGCCGAGCTGTGGCGCCTCGTTGAGGCCTTGGGCGCCGAGTTGCGCCGCCGCGGCCTGGTCGCGGCGCGGGCCCGCCTGGACGGCCTCTATGTCGACCGTCGCCGCGCGCGGCGCGAGATCGCGCTGCGTCCGCCGAGCCAGATCGACTTTCAAATCTTCCGGGCGCTGGCGGAGGCTTGGCCGAAATTCCTCGAGCGGCGCGTGGCGCTGAAGTCCTTCTCGCTCAGCCTGGAGGAACTGGGGCCCGTCTTCCATCAGGCGGATTTTTTTCGGGAAGCGCGCGAGGAGCGGCTCCTCGCCGAGCTCGACCGGCTGCGCGACAAGTACGGCCGCGGCGTCGTCCGGACGGGGAGGGCGCTGAAATGAAATTCGCCCACCTGCACTGCCGTTCCTACCACTCGATGATGAGCGGCACCGCCTCGTTGGAACGCCTGGTGGCGGCCGCGCGGGAGGCGGGGATGGACTCGCTGGCGCTCACCGACTTGGGCGGGCTCTACGGCTGGGTCGACTTCGTCAAGCTCTGCGGCGAGCACGGCATCCGGGCGCTCTGCGGCGTCGAGTTGCCTTCCGCCGACGGCGCGGCGGTCCTGCTGGCCCGCGACCCCAAGGGGTATGAGCGGATCTGCCGGCTCGCCTCCGACTTCCACCTCGAGGCGGGCTTCTCGCTGCGCGCGGCCTTGCTGGAGGACCGCGCCCATCTCGCCGTTTTGAGCCGCGACGCGGCCCTGCTGGAGGCCCTGCACCGCGAGACGGGGCCCGACGATCTCTACGTCGAGATCGTCCCTCGGACCGAAAATCGCCATCTGTTGAGCTTCGCCGCCGAGCAGGGCCTGAAGCCGGTGGCGACGAACGATGTCTATTTTTTAAAGCCCCGCGAGGCCGCGCTGCACCGCATGCTGCGGGCGATAGCCGGCAACACGAAGCTCTCGCGCCTGGACCCGGCGGGGCTCGCGCCTTCCGACAGGTTTTTCTGCGACCAGGCCTGGATGACCGAGATGCTGGGCTACGCCCCCGAGGCCCTCGCCAACGCCGCGCGCCTCGCCCGCGAACTGCACGCCGACTGGCGCCTGGGCGAGACGGTCTTTCCGCCCTTCGCCGAGTTTTCCGCGACCGAGGCCTTTTTTACGCTGCGGTGGAAGTGCCGCCAGGGGGCGCTGCGCCGCTACGGGATCCTGACGCCGAAGGTCCTCGAGCGCCTCGACTACGAGCTGCGCGTGATCCGCGAGAAGGGTTTTACGCACTACTTCCTGGTCGTCGAGGACATCGTCAAGCAGGCGCCCCGCACCTGCGGTCGCGGCTCGGTCGCGGCGAGCCTCGTCTCTTACTGCCTGGGGATTACCCACGTCGACCCCATCGCCTACAACCTCTTCTTCGAGCGCTTCCTCAACCCGGGCCGCAAGGATCCGCCCGACGCCGACATCGACTTCCCCTGGGACGAGCGCGACAAGGTCTTCGAATATATCTTCCAAAAATACGGCCCGCTGCGCGCCGCCTGCGTCGCCAATCACGTCCGCCTCCAGCCGCAGGCGACGCTGCGCGAGGTGGCCAAGGTGCTGGGCCTGCCCGACGACGAGATCGGCCGCGCGACCGAGAAGCTGCTGCGATTTCCGCCCCGGCGCCTCCCCGAGCCCTGGGACAAGATCCTGCGCTGGGCCGAATGCCTGCGCGACTTCCCCCGCCACCTCTCGGTGCACGCGGGGGGCGTCGTCATCGTCCCCGACGACCTGCGGCGTTATGTGCCCCTGCAGCGGGCGGCGAAGGGGGTGAACATTCTGCAATGGGAAAAGGACCAGACCGAGGACTTCGGCCTGGTGAAGATCGACGTGCTGGGCAACCGCTCGCTCGCGGTGGTGCGCGACGCCCTCGCCGCCGTCTCCCGTCATACCGGGACCGAAATTTCCTATGAGGGCCTCGATCCGACGGAGGATGCCGCGACCCGGGCGATGATCGCCCGAGGCGACACGATGGGCGTCTTCTACATCGAGTCGCCCGCGACCCGGCAGCTGCAGCATAAGGCGAGGGTCGGGGACTACCCGCACCTGGTGATCCATTCCTCGATCATCCGGCCCGCCTCCAACCGCTACATCAACGAGTACGTGCGGCGCCTCCGCGGCAAGCCCTACGCGCCGCTCCACCCGCTGCTGGAGGGGCTGCTCGAGGAGAGCTACGGCATCATGGTCTACCAGGAGGACGTGACGAAGGCGGCGATGGCCGTCGCCGGCTTCGACGCGATCGAGGGCGACGGCCTGCGCAAGACCTTGACCAAGAAGCGCGCCGAGAAAAGGCTGCGCGAGTACCGCGAGCGCTTTTGGGCCGGCGCCCTCGAGCGCGGCGCGAGCCCCGGGCAGATCGACGCGATCTGGGAGATGATGATGAGTTTCGCCGGCTACAGCTTCTGCAAGCCGCACAGCGCCTCCTACGCGAAGGTCTCCTACCAGTCGGCCTACCTGAGGGCGCACTATCCGGCCGAGTTCATGGCGGCGGTGATCTCGAACGGCGGCGGCTTCTACTCGACCTTCGCCTATCTTTCCGAGGCGCGGCGCCTGGGACTCGCCATCCTCGGCCCCGACGCCAACGCCTCCGAGCTGGCCTACGCCGGACAGGGCCGCGAGCTGCGCATCGGCCTGCAACAGCTGCAAGGCGCGCGGCGCGAGTCTCTCGACGCCTTGCTGCGGGAGCGGGCGCGAGGTCCTTACCGCTCCTTGGACGATCTGCTCGCCCGCGTCGCGCTCCCGCTCTCCGACCTGAAGATCCTGCTGCGCGCCGG
>JADYZQ010000341.1 GCA_020853015.1 Deltaproteobacteria bacterium | reverse complement strand
GGGATATTTTTGTTGAAGCTATTGGGCAATGAGATATCAGTTTTCCGACCCGAAACCTATCCTTTTTTAGGGAGCGCGCCATGTCCGAGATCGTCTGGAAACCCTACGGCGACTATTTGGAAAAATCGAACATCACCCGGTTTATGCGGAAGCACGGGATTGCCGACTACGACGCCTTGATCCGCCGCTCCTGCGAGGACACCGAGTGGTTTTGGACAGAATGCCTGAAGGATCTCCAAATCCGCTGGCAGCGCCCCTATGACAAGCTGCTCGACACCTCCGGGGGATTTCCCTGGGCCAAGTGGTTCCTGGGCGGAAAGCTGAATATCGTCGACCACTGTCTCGACCGCCCGGTCGAGCTCGGCCAGGGCGCCAAGACGGCCTTTATTTGGGAGGGCGACTGCGGCGCCGTGAAGAAGCTCAGCTACGGCGAGCTGCAGGATCAGGTCGGCAAGCTGGCCGCGGCCTTGAAGGCGCTCGGAGTCGGGGAGGGCGATCGCGTCGGGCTGTACCTGCCGATGATCCCCGAGATGGTCGTGAGCTTCTTTGCCTGCCTTAAGCTGGGCGCGATCGTCATCCCGATCTTCTCCGGCTTCGGGCCCGAGCCGCTCGCGGTGCGCCTGAAGAACGCCGAAGCGAAGGTACTCATCACTGCCGACGGTTCCCTGCGCCGGGGCAAGGAGGTCGCGATCAAGCAGAGCGCCGATCTCGCGCTGAAGGACGTGCCCTCGGTGAAGCACGTCGTCGTGGCGAAGCGCCTGTTCAAGGAGATCCCTTGGCAGGACGGTCGCGACCTGTGGTTCGACGAGCTCCTAAAGGCGGGGCATCCCCCGGTGCCGACGGCCCAGCTCGAGGCCGAGGCCCGCTGCATGATCATCTACACCTCGGGGACCACGGGCCTGCCGAAGGGCACGGTCCACACGCACGCCGGCTGTCTGGCGCAGATGACGAAGGAAGTCGCCTATTATTTCGACACCAAGCCGGAGGACGTCTTTTTTTGGGTCACCGACATCGGTTGGATGATGGGTCCCTGGGAGATGATCGGCACCACCGCGCTGGGCGCGACCTTCGTGATCTTCGAGGGGGCGCCGGATTACCCGCAGCCGGACCGGCTTTGGGACTTAGTCGAGCGCCACGGCGTGACCGTCTTCGGGATCTCGCCCACGGCGATCCGTTTGTTGATGAAGTCGGACGAGTCCTGGGTGAAGAAGCACGATTTAAGCAAGCTGCGCATCCTGGGCTCCACCGGCGAGCCCTGGGACCCGCAGTCCTACCGTTGGTTTTTCGACAAGGTCGGTGGCGGTCGCTGTCCGATCATCAACATCAGCGGCGGCACTGAGATCGTCGGCTGTCTCTTGGCGCCGCTGCCGATCGCGGCCCTGAAGCCCTCGACCCTGCGCGGGCCGGGCTTAGGCATGGACGTCGACGTCTTCGACGAGGAAGGAAGGCCGGTGCGCGGCGAGGTGGGCTATTTGGTGTGCAAGAAGCCGGCCCCCTCGATGACCAAGGCCTTCTGGAACGACAAAGAGCGCTATCTCGAGACCTATTTTTCCAAGTGGCCAGATATCTGGTTTCACGGCGACTGGGCGATCGTCGACGCGGACGGCTTTTGGTTTTTGCAGGGTCGGGCCGACGACACGATCAAGGTCTCGGGCCGGCGCACCGGGCCGGCGGAGATCGAGGCGGCGCTGCTGCGGCACCCGGCCTGCGCCGAGGCCGCGGCGATCGGCGTGCCGCACGAGATCAAGGGCGAGGGCATCGTCTGCTTCGTCGTCTTGAAGGGGGATTATCGGGCGAGCGAGGCCTTGGGCGCGGAGCTATCCGAGAAGGTCGGCGAGGTCTTGGGCAAGACGCTAAGGCCCGAGAAAGTCATCTTCGTTCCGTCTTTGCCGAAGACGCGCTCGGCCAAGATCGTGCGCGGGGCGATCAAGAAGCGGTACTTGGGAAAGCCCTTGGGAGATCTGTCGTCGGTGGAGAATCCCGACGCCCTGGAGGCGATACAGCCGCTGTAGGGGCCGTTCGCGAACGGCCCCTACAGAAAATACCGCGCCACCACCCCGCCCAGGATCGGCAACAGCAGGTTATCCACCCCCTCGATCGACAGCGCCTCGATCAGCGAGGCCACCATCGCCGTGATCAGCGCCCCTTGCGGCCCGAGCAGCGGGATCAACACCACGACCGCCGAGACGAAGAAGGCGAAGGTCCCCAGATACGTCTTCTTCAGAAAGAAGATCCGCCGCACCCCGAATTTCATTCCGATCACCGCCGCGAAGGCATCGCAGAGGCAGGCGAGCAGGGCGCCCGCGAAGGCGGCGCGCAAGGGAAGAAAGTGCGAGGAGATCCCCAGCCCCACCGCGAGGAAGATCGGCGCCAAGTCCATGTGCGAAGAACGCGTCAGGCGCTCGCTCAGATAGCCGATGACCGGCAACGAAGGCTTCTCCGAGAGGCGCCGCAGTTCGGCGATGTAATAGAGAGCGCAGACCACGGCCGTCACCGCGGTGGAAACCCTGGGATAGTAATGGAATGCGAAGGGCGCGAGCAGCCCGGGGAGGTGAAGCGACTTCCGCTTCAGCTCGCGCTGGATCTCAGTAGACGTAGGTGAAGCCGAGACCGACATTTTTACCGGATACCTGTGGCGTCAGGAAAAAGTTAGGGTGTTCCTTCTTGTGAAATTTCGCGGTACCGACGCCGATCACGGTGCCGAGCACCGCTCCCATGACGACGTCGCTCAGAAAATGCTTATAGCTGTCCACCCGGCTGATCGAAACCAGGGAAGCCAGGGCATAGGAAGGCACCCCCGCCTTCCAGCCGTAGAAGGTGGTCAACACCCCCGCCGCCGTGAAGGCCGCGGTGGCATGCCCGCTGGGAAAGCCGAAATTGCCTCCGTCGGGCCTTTCTCTGCGAAAGGAGAATTTGGCGATGGTGCTTATTCCCATGGAGAGGATCAAGGCCTCGGTCAAGGCGCGGCTGGTGACGGCCAATTTGGGATGATTGGTGTTGGCCGCGACGATCCAGGTGATCAGCGAGACTCCGCCGATGGTGTAGGGCGAGAGGGTCCAACCGATGATGTCGTTGCCGGTGTCCCCGAAGAGGGCGTTGGGTTGAAAGCTATTTTGCAAGTCGTCGTCGACGCTGTGCAGCCCGGCCGTCAAGCCGATGCCCAGGCCGAAGGCCAGGCCCCCCCAACCCCAAAACGACTCCTTCATGCTGAGGCCCAAGTCCCGAGGGATCTCCTTGAAGACGAACTTCCCGGCGGAGGCCGACCTTTCGCCGAACTCGGTATCCTCGGGCGACAATTGGATGTCGGGGACGCTTTCCGCGGCTGGAGCGGGATTTTGGGCGGCCTCTTTGGCGGCCAAAAGGGCGGGCGAGGCCCATTGCAGGCCGAGGGTGCCGACGAGGCATAGGCAAAGCAGGCGTTTCATGTGGGCAGGGGCCCTAGCATCCGGGGATCGAGGCCGCAATCAATATTCCGTAGGTATCCTGGGGACCTAGAGGGCGTCGGAGGCTGTGCCGGCGGAGGGTCGCTTGACCGGGGCGCCGGTCGTTGGGGCCTTGGTCTTGTCGCCGCTTAAGCCGGTGGCGGAGACGGGGACCTTCTTGCCCTGGCCGGCCTGGTAGCCGCCCAGAAAGCCGCTCTTGAAGCCGCCCACGAAGCTGGCCTGGGAGCCGTATTCGCTGCGAAAGTACTTTTCGGGCTTGTTGAAGGCCTCGTGGCGTTTGGGGTCGGGCTTGAGTTTTTGCTCGAGGTCGGCCTTGCCCGCCTTTTTGCCCAAGTCGTAGCCGATTTCGATGCCGCGCTTGCGTGCCGGGTCGCCGACAAAGCCGGTTTTACGCGCCTCGGGGGCCTTGGCGGACTTGCCGCCGCTTTTGGTTTGGGCGAGGGCCGGCGGGGAGGCCTGAATCGCTAGAAGGGTCGACAGCAGGAGGAGAGGCAAAAACGACTTCCGTGGCGAAAACATAACGTGGAGCGGCTCCTTGAAGCTGGGAAATGTTCCGAGTATTGTACGCCGATAGCATGGGCTTTTGTCCAGGGTCGAGAAAAAGCCGGCGATTGACAGCGATAAGGCGCTGGAATAAGACCGAAAACCACCTGCGGGAATAGCTCAGTTGGTAGAGCATCAGCTTCCCAAGCTGAGGGTCGCGGGTTCGAACCCCGTTTCCCGCTTAGAGGGGGCCGTTAACAGCGGCCCCTTTTTTTTCGAAATCGCAGGCTCCCGTCGTTGTTCCATCTCCATTCCACCCAATAATCGAAGGCCACCGCGAAGCCCTTTCGGGGC
>JADYZQ010000340.1 GCA_020853015.1 Deltaproteobacteria bacterium | reverse complement strand
GACCAAGCTGAAGCAGATCGAGGCGGTGATCGCCATCGGCGAGAAGATGCCGCAGAAGTCGACCTTCTTCTATCCGAAGCCCCTGACCGGCCTGGTGTTTTACGATTTCGCCTCGGCCTGAGCCGGGGCAAATTCCCGACAACTTCTTCGCGAGCGGCGCGATAAGGCCCCCGAATAACGGGTTCGGGGGCACGGATTCGCTTCGCCTTTCCTCCCCCTCACAACAGACGATTCTGTAAATACGGGTGGCACATGCTCCGCGTTTTGGCGCGGCTGGCCGCGCCTTCGCTCGTCCCCGGTCTTCCGGAGATCCCCGGACTTGGGCCTGACGAGGTGCGCGAGCTGCGCGAAATTTATCGCGAGACGGATCCCCGACTGAGGGACGCGGCCCTGCTTGCCTTGGGGCTGCGCCTCGAGCAGGTGGATCGTCTCGAGGCCGCCGCCGGCGTTTATGCGGCGATCGTAGGGGCCGTTCGCGAAGGGCCCCTACGGCGAGGCTCCGTCGCGTCTTCCACAATTTCCCTCTCGCCTCATCAACTTCGTGCCAATCTCCAACTGGAGACCCTGCAAAGCCGAGGCGCCTTCGGCGCGCGCGCCGAGGGCCTGCTGCGGCGCTTCGCGCGCCAGGCCGCCGACCCGCGCGTGATCGCGCCGATGATGGTCGGAACCGTCGCCTTCGGCCTCGCCCGCAACGCCGCGCTCGGTCGCCTGCTCGGCTCCGCCCGGGCCTCCGCGTTCACGCGGGGCTGGGGAGCGCGGCTCGCGGCCGGCGGGATCGGATTCGGCGTCGAGCTTCCGGCCTTTGTGCTCTCCGCCCGCGCCATGGGCGGGGCGCAGCGTCCCTTGGGGCAGGACTTCCTCGGCGCCGGCCTGACGCTTGGGGCCTTGAAGGCCTTCGGTTGGGGTGGGCAGGCCGCGCGGCGGGCCGCGGGAGATCGCTTCCTCCTCAAAGACCTCGCCCGGCCGCTGCCGGCCGCGGCGGGATTTTCGGGCCTTGCCGTCGCGCACAAGCTGGAAGAAGGCCTGGGGTTGCGCCCGCGCAGCGACGCGGGGACCTTCCTCACCGACACGCTGGCCGCCTATCTCTCGCTCGGCGTCGGCGGGCGGCTCGGCCAAGCCCTGCTGGGCCGGCGCTTCGCAGGCCGTCAGGCCGAGCTCCAGGTCCGGGCGGAGCGGGCGACGGAGGCCCGCCTGCAAGCGCGCCTGGAACAGACGAACGCCCGGCCATTGTCCCGACTTCTCCCGCTCCCGGTGCCCGCGCCGCTGATGATCTTCATGGCCTCGCCCTTCGAGCGCCTGTTCCGTTGGCTCGAGCAGCGGCTCTACCCGCCCGAGGGAGCCGCGGAGCTCCAACCCTCCCACGTGACCCGCCACCGGATGGAGAAGACGATGAGCGTGATGCTGCGCCGCTTTCCCAAACTGAAGAAGGTCCTGGCCCGCAGCCCCTGGACCTTGGAGCAAAAATGGGAGCTCCTGAAGGCCGTCACCCCGAACGCGCATCGCGCGCCCTGGGAGGTCTTTCACGTCCTGCCCAAGGCGCTGAGGGCCATGGAGGAGGCGGGCTGGTCCTACGAGCGGCAGTTGGGCCTCTTGGCCCTGCTCTCCCGCGTGGGCGAATTCTCCGTCCCCATCCACAAGCATCTCCCCGGCGCCTTGGCCGCGCTGCAGGCCTGCGCCTGGCCTCAGGACGCGAATTTCGAGCTGCTTTACTCCCTAGCGGAGATGGCCGGACCGAACGCCGACCGGGTCTACGCGAACCTGCCCGGGGCTCTGCGGGCCATGCGCGAGAGCGAATGGACCCACCACGAGCAGTCGGATCTCTTGCAGCTCTTGATCCGTTACGCGGACCACAAGATCGGCAGCATCCTCTCGCACCTGCCGGCCGCCCTGCGTTTCATGGGCCAGCACGAATGGACCTACGCCCAGCAGGCGCGCGTCCTGCTGATGATCGCCGACCGTGCGCCCAACGACCTGCAGGTTTCGTGGATGCTGGAGGACCACCTGCCCGTCGCCCTCGAGACGATGTCCGAGCTGGATTGGAACACCGCGACCCAAAGCCGCTTCCTGACGCGCCTCTTGGACCGCGCGGGCGAGCAGAGCCCGGTGGCGATGGAATTCCTGCCGGGCCTCTTGGACGCGATGCAGAAATTCGGCTGGAGGCCCGATTACATTTACGAGACGCTCTGGCAGGTCTTCGAGCGCGGCGGCGTCCAGTCGGGCAAGATGGTCGAGGTGATGCCGCTGCTGTTGCAGACCATGCGTCACCGGGGTCTGGCGATGCCGACGCAGCGGGAGATCCTCGAGGCCCTGGCGGGCCGGGCGGGGGAGCTGAGCAAGTTCGCCTTCGTCCACTTCGCGCTCGCGCTGATCCGCAAGCCGTTGCATTGGAAGCCGTCTTAAGATTCGGGATGGGGGGCCTTGCCCCTGCGGCGCAGGCGGCGGACGAGCTGGGCGATCATCACGGCGAGAAAGAGCGCCAGCAGCCAACCGCCCACCACGAAGAAGGCGATGTCGGCCGGGTGCCCGCGCTTAAACATGTCGGAGAGCAGGGCGAACATCAGAATCCCAATTCCCGCAGCCGCTTGTCGTCGATGCCGAAGTAATGACCCAGCTCGTGCAGGACGGTGCGCTGGATCTCTTCCTTCATCCGCTCGCGGGTGGGGGAGATCGACTCGATGTTCTTCTTGTAGAGGTAGATGCGGTCGGGAAGGGTGTTGGCGTAGTAGGGGCCGCGGTGGTTCTGCGGCACCCCCTGGTAGAAGCCCAGCAGGCCGCGCCGCCCGACGCCCATCTCGGCCTGGACCTCGGGGCTGGGATAGTCCTCGATGAAAATATCGACGTTGTCGATCTTTTCGGCCAATTCTTCGGGAATTTCGTCCAGGGCCTCGTCGACGACGGCCTCGAATTCTTCATCGCTCAGCATGGGCTTTCCTTCCGCGGGCTCCTCTGCTATCGCCATCTCCACGCATGGCGACCCCAGGTAAAACCGATTTTATCCCGCTTTACCAGCCCAAAAAAGGCTATCGCTACGGCATCGATTCGCTGCTTTTGGCCCGCTTCGCCGACCTT
>JADYZQ010000339.1 GCA_020853015.1 Deltaproteobacteria bacterium | reverse complement strand
TGCGGCGGCGCCAGCCAGGCCCGCGACCTGCAGGTGCCGGGCCGCGAGCTGAAGGGCGTCTATCTCGCGGTGGACTATCTCACCCAAGAGAACAAGGTCAACGCCGGGGAGAAGGTCCCGGATCAGGTCGTCGCCACGGGCAAGAAGGTCATTATCCTCGGCGGCGGCGACACCGGCGCCGACTGCCTGGGCACTGCGGTGCGCCAGGGCGCGGCCTCGATCCAACAGTTCGAGCTGCTGCCGCGTCCGCCGCTGGAGCGCGCGCCCAGCAATCCCTGGCCGCAGTGGCCGGTGATCTACCGCACCTCGCCGGCCCACCAGGAGGCGATCGAGGTCTACGGCGGGAAGGACGTCCGCGATTATTCCATCCTCACCAAAAAGCTGAGCGGGGAGGGCGGCGTGCTGAAGAAGCTGCACGCCGTGCGTCTCGAGTGGGTGGCTTCGCCCAACGGCGGCCCGCCGCAGATGAAAGAGGTCGAGGGCGGCGAGTTCGCGATGGACTGCGACCTGCTGCTCTTGGCGATGGGCTTCACCGGCTCGGAGAAGCCCGGCATGCTCGAGCAGCTGGGCGTGCAGCTCGACGCCCGCACCAACGTCGTCGCCGACGCCAACTACATGACCAGCGTCCCCGGCGTCTTCGCCGCCGGCGACCAGCGCCGCGGCCAGTCGCTCATCGTCTGGGCCATCGCCGAGGGCCGCAAGTGCGCCCGCGGGATCGACCAGTTTCTGATGGGCGAGAGCGAGCTGCCGGGCTAGGCAGCCTAGCGCCTTTCTCCCAGGGATAGATCTTTCTTGGCGATTCTCGGGAATTTCCGCATAATCGGGGCTCCTTTCTTCACATGCGGGAGGGTTTCATGCGTCGCCTAACTCTGTTTTTCATGCTCGCCGCCTTTCTGGGCTCTTTAGCACCTGGCCTCGCTGGGGAAGTCTCGGCCAAAGACAAGGCACCCAAGGAATACCAACAAGGCAAGCTCCTCGACATCCAAGAGAGGAAAGACAAGACCACCACCTACACCACCACCAAGCAAAAGGACGGCAAGACGGTGACGACGCCCACGACCACGGAGGAGAAGCATTATTTCATCACCGTCCAGGCTAGCGACTTGGTCTATGTGGGGGAATACACGCCGATGTTCTTCGGCAAGCCGGGCGATTGGATCATCGGCGACCCCATCGACGTGCGCTTCGACGGCAATAAGATGATCCTGCGCAAGCCCAACGGCAAGGAGCTGAAGACCAAGGTCCAGAAGCGCATCCGCGCCGCGGAATATCAGCCCGCGAAGTAATCTCCGAAAAACCGGGCAGCGCTCAAGGCGTCGAGAGCTTGGTCCGGCCCAGCCCCGTGTTTCCAAAGGCCTGGTCGAAACCGCGCACCTCGATCTCGTATTCCCCCTTCGGCGGCAGCTTCAGCTCGGCGGCGAAGCGGCTGGCCTCACCCGCGTAGCCCAGGCGGAAACGCTCCACGGCCTTTCCCTCCTTCAGCAGCAGGCCCTCGAGGGCAAGCTTGTCCGCGTCCCACAGCCCGCCGGGCGTGAAGGGGCAGCCGCACATCATCGTCACCTTCGCGCGAAGCATCGCCTTTCCCTCGTCCTTTTTTAACTCGGGCTCGGCCAAATCCACCACCAGTCCCGGTATCTCCAGCAGGACGGCGTCGCCCTGGCGTAAGTGCCTGCCCGGCAGCAGCCACATCGTGGCCGAGACCTCGTTAGCCGAAGCCTCGTGGCCGATCGGGCCGCGGGCGCGGATCTCGGCGTAGACGGGCTTGTCCAGATCTAGAGTCGCGGCGAACTTGGCCGAGCCGCCGTCGGAGCGCGGTTCGCCCACTGCGTGCGCGCGCCGCATGATGCGGTCGGTGTCGCCGGTCGTGCCCTCGGTTGTGCCCTGCGCGAGGGCTTTCCCTCCTGGCAGCTCTTTGATCGTGACCCGAGCGCCGCCGATGTCGCTGCCGACGAACTTGGCGCCCTTGCTGATGACGCGCACGACGACCTCGGTCGGCTCGGCCAGCGTCGAAAACGGCGAGATAAGAAGACCGAGCGAAAACAGTGTCCAAAGGAATTTTTTCATGGCGATGCCTCCTGCGTGGACCCGACAAGGATCGCGGGGGAATCTGCGTTTGAGAGGAGGGTAGGGCGAAAAGAAGTCGGTTCCATACATTCCCTTCTTTTCCTGAACCCGGAGCAATGCTATTCGGCGGGCATGATAAGCGATCCGCGTTCGGAGTCCACGATTTTTCGCGGGCCCGGTACTTTGCCCTATTTCGACCTGCTCCTCGAGCGCCTCGACCGCGGCCGGCCCGACCTCGACCTGGCCTTCGGCCGCCACGTCCATTGGGGCTATTGGGCGGACCCGCGGCGCGCCGATCGAAGCCCGCAGGATTTCGCCCGCGCCGCCGAGGCCCTCTCTCAGCGGGTGTGGCGGGCCGCTTTGCTGAAAGACGGGATGAGCGTCCTCGACGCGGGCTGCGGTTTCGGCGGGACGATCGCCAGCCTCAACGAGAATTTCCAGGGCATGGAGCTGGTCGGCCTCAATATCGACCGGCGCCAGCTCGAGCGCGCCTGCGGCAAGCTCGTCCCGCGGGCCGGCAACCGCATTCGGCTGGAGGAGGGCGATGCCTGCGCGATGCCCTTCCCCGACGCGGCCTTCGACGCGGTCCTCGCCGTGGAGTGCATCTTTCACTTTCCGGGGCGCGAGGCCTTCTTTCGCGAGGCCCGCCGGGTGCTCAAGCCGGGCGGAATACTGGCCCTCTCCGATTTCGTCCCGAAGGGCTATTTTCGGCCCCTCAGCGCCTCGCGTTTCGCGCGCCGGATGCTCGAGCCCCTCTTCGGCACCTGCCGGATGGACCACACGCTGAAAGATTACCGCCGCCTCGGCCGCGAGACGGGCTTCGTCTCGCTTTGGGAGGAGGACATTGCCCGCAATACGGTTCCCACCTATCCCTTCCTGCGGCGGATCCAGCGGGATTTGACGGGAGCGGAGTCGTGGAACAAGCTCGGGAGCTACGCCGCCCAGTGGGTGAGCCGTTTCAATTGGCTGCGCTACATGATTTTGGCCTTCCATAAATTGGATTGAATCCCCCCGGCCTTTGCCCTAGACCATGGGCATGAGAAAAATCCGCTTCCACT
>JADYZQ010000338.1 GCA_020853015.1 Deltaproteobacteria bacterium | reverse complement strand
CACCACGCGCCGCAGCTCGTCGACGCTGGTGCGGTTGGGGACGCCGGTGGAGCGGACGACGTTTTCCTCCAGCAGGGTCGAGCCCATGTCGTTGCCGCCGAACTGCATCGCGATCTGGGCCACCTTGATGCCCTGGGTCAGCCAGGAGATCTGGATGTTTTGGAAGTTGTCCATATAGAGGCGCGAGATCGCGAGGGTCTTGAGATACTCGTGGCCGCCCACCGACTCGCCGCCCATCGGCGAGTTGCCGGGGACATAGGTCCAGGGGATGAAGGCGAAGAAGCCGCCGGTGCGGTCCTGCAGGTCGCGGAGTTGGCGCAGGTGGGCGACGCGGTCCTCGACGGTCTCGACGTGGCCGAACATCATCGTCGCCGAGCCTTGGATGCCCAGTTCGTGCGCGGTCTCGCAGATCTTGAGCCAGGCCTCGCTGGTGCATTTTCCGGAGGAGATCTTTTGGCGGATCTTGTCGTTGAGGATCTCGGCGCCGCCGCCCGGGATGCTGTCGAGGCCCGCGGCCTTCAGTGCGGAGAGGAGATCTTTATAGGAGAGTTTGCAGAGATGGGCGACGTGGTGCAGCTCGGGCGGCGAGAAGGCGTGCACGGTGATCCGCGGGTACTTGGCTTTGATGTGGCCGAGCAAATTGACGTAGTAGTCGAGCTTGAAGTCGGGGTGGTGGCCGCCCTGCATCAGGATCTGCGTCCCGCCGTTGGCGATCAATTCTTCGATCTTGGCGTCGACCTCCTCGTGGCTCAGCTCCCAGCTGCCCTCCGCGCCCTTGTCGCGGCGGAAGGCGCAGAACTTGCAGCGCAGCACGCAGACGTTGGTGTAATTGAGGTTGCGGTCGATGACGTAGCCGACGGTGTCGCCGTTTTTGGCCAGGTTGGCTTGGTTGGCGTAATGGCCCAGGGTGAGCAGGTCGCCGTGGCGGAACAGCGCGAGGGCGTCCTCGTCGCCGAGGCGCTCGCGCGCTTCGAGCTTATGCAACAAAGCGGAGGGAAGTGTCATAGTTTTGGTTCTCCAGCTCGACGACCCAGTCGAAGAACATCTTCAGGCCGACCAATTCGGGGCCCTCGACGTCGTACTGGATGTTTTGGGTCAGATAGCTCAAGGCCTCGTCGGGGGGAATCAATTTTTGTCGGGCGGCGATGTCCTCGAGGGACTGCTTGCCCATCATCTTGGCATTGTGCAGGTGGGTGAGCAGCTCTTGGGTGATGGGTACCCGGCTCATCCAGCAGGCGTAGACGAAGGGGAGGCCGGTCAGCTCTTGCCATTCGGCGCCCAGGTCGCTGGCGTTCCCGAAGTGGCTTTTCTCGAGGGCCCTGTCGCCGATCTGGAGGATGGTGTCGGCATCCCCGGCCGACTCGACGAAGTCGATCTCGGCCAGGTCGCGGTCGTACTTTTTTAGCAGCAGCAGCTTGAGCAGCCGTCGGCTGGTCTTGGAGTCGGTGTCCAGGTGGACGCGGGCGCAGTTGGCGAGGGTGACGCCCGTTTTTTCGTGGAAGGCCTTCACGCTGCGCACCTCGCCGTGGGAGACGATGCCCGTGCTCGGGATCAGGCGCAGGTCGGGGCATTCCAGATAAGAAATGACCGGCAGCAGGGCGACGTCGATCTCGCCGCGCAGCACCCGCTCGTGGAGGCGGGCCGGGCTGTCGAATACGATCGGCGTTTGGGTCGCAGCCTCTAAACCTTCCAACAAAGGCAGCGCATTCAGATAGGGGACGCTTCCGAGGCTCGGCATGATGCGCCCCTTATGCCTGCCCCGCCCCCTTTCGTCAACCGTCTCCCGGGCGCTAGGAAATAAATTTGGCGAAGGAATATCGGGGCTTATCCCGAAGGGGCCAGGCCCGTTCGGCGCGAATATCCATTGACTTGAATTTGCGATCTTGCTTTAAACCGCCGGGCCGCCTTATCGTCGAACGCGGCGATCAAGCCACTCTTGGAGGTATTTTCCATGTCCAATCCTGAAAATTATTCCGTCATAGTCAGTGCGGCGCGCACGCCCATCGGCAGCTTTTTGGGCTCTTTGGCCTCGGTACCGGCGCCCAAGCTCGGCGCCGTCGCCATCCAAGAGGCGGTGAAGCGCGCCGGGATCAAGGGCGAGCTGGTCGAAGAGGTGATCATGGGCAACGTGCTCACCGCGGCGGAAGGACAGGCTCCGGCGCGGCAGGCGGTGATTTTTTCGGGCCTCCCCAAGGAGACCGGCGCCCTGACCATCGGCAAGGTCTGCGGTTCGGGGCTGAAGGCCGTGATGCTGGCCGACCAAATGATCCGCGCGGGCGACCGCGACGTCGTGGTCGCCGGCGGCATGGAGAGCATGAGCCTGGCGCCTTACGCGCTGCCGAAGGCCCGCGAGGGCCTGCGCATGGGCAACGCGCAGGTGATCGACACCATGGTCAACGACGGACTCTGGGACGTCTACAACCAGTTCCACATGGGCAGCGCCGCCGAGATGTGCGCGAAAGAGCACAAGGTCAGCCGCGAAGAGCAGGACGCCTTCGCCGCCGAAAGCTACCGCCGCGCCTTGGCCGCGGTGAAGGACGGCATCTTCAAGGACGAGATCGTCCCGGTGCCCGTGCCCCAGCGCAAGGGCGATCCCATTTTGGTCGAAACCGACGAGGAGCCGGGGAAGGGCGATATCGCCAAATTGGGCAAGCTTAACCCCGCCTTCCATAAAGAGGGGACGGTGACCGCCGGCAACGCCAGCTCGATCAACGACGGCGCGGCCGCCCTGGTGGTGATGAGCGCCAAGAAGGCGAAAGAGCTGGGCTTGAAGCCGCTTGCCAAGATCGTCGCCCAAGACCAGGCCTCGATCGCCCCCGAGTGGTTCACGATGGCCCCGGCCGAGGCCATGCAGCGCGCCTTGAAGCGCGCCAACCTGACGGCCGCCGACATCGACCT
>JADYZQ010000337.1 GCA_020853015.1 Deltaproteobacteria bacterium | reverse complement strand
GGCCGCCGCCGCCGCCCTCGAGGGCATCGGCCGCAACCCCGGCGCCGCCGGCAAGGTGCAGACCCCGATGATCATCGCCCTGGCGCTGATCGAGTCGCTGGTCATCTACGCCCTGGTCATCGCCTTCCTGATCCAAGGCAAGATCGCCTAAGGCTTTCTCCCCCCCTTTAAACGGGCCGAGGCCGGCGCAGGCCGGCGGAGGGTCCGTTAAGGTAATGACTAAGAGCCCCGTTCCGGTTTTGGCCGGGACGGGGCTTTTTATTAAGGAGCGCGGCAACCGTAACCGTGGCGGCGCTGCGGATTTGGCCAATTGCCCAGCAGTCCATAGGGGCCCCCGCCCGGCCACCCGTTGAAGGCGCCGCCACGGTTACGGTTGCCGCGGTCATTTGGATTTTTTGGAGGGAGTTTTTTTGCCGGATGCCGCTTTTTTTGCGGACTTTTTTTTGCAATTTTTACGGAACCAGTCGGCTAGGGACTCGCGGGTGAGTTGCTTGTTGGCTAGCTTCATCATGGTCTCGTAGACCTGGCCCTCGGGGCAGTCCAGGAGGAAGCCGTTGATATCGAGGAAGACCGCCGCGATGGTGGCCGCGGTGCGTTTGTTTCCGTCGATGAAGGGTTGGTTTTCCGAGATAGAAAAGGCATAGGCGGCGGCCTTGGAAAAGATGTCGGGATAGAGATCTTCCCCGCCGAAGGATTGTCGAGGCTGATAGGCCGCGGATTCCAGCAGGCCGGCGTCTCTTAGTCCCATAGATCCTCCGATTTCTTCGATAAGGGTATCGTGGATCGCCAAGATCTGGTCGAGTTCAAGGTAGATGCATTTCATCAGGCGAGCTTTTCGAGGTCGCGGCGGTACTTCTTGATGAAGCGGGCCATGGCCTGAGTGACCTTCTTGTCGCTTTGGGTGCTTTTGAAGCGAGGCCGGAGAACGATGCAGTTGTCTTGGGCCTCGATTTCTAGCTCGTCGTTGGCGGAGAATCCCGTCGCCTTGAGGATTTCGTTCGGAAGGATCACGCCGTAGCTGTTGCCGATTTTGCTGAGTTTTTTGACCAGTGCCATAGTATCTTCAGATTAACATTGTAATAACAATTGTCAATCCCGGGAATTTTCCGAAATCCAATACCTTACGGGAATCGCCACGTCCGGCGCGCCATGGGGACAACTGGGAATTTCGGTTTTCCGAGATAACTCAGCCGTGCGCCGTGCCGTAGGCCAGGATGCCTTGCAGGACCTGGGTCTGGTTGGGGCGCGCCGGGGCGATCGGGACCGGGGCCGGGGCCGGGGGGTGGCTGTCGAGGGTGGCCTGGGCCAGGCGGGTCTCTTCGGCGTCGATCAAGCGGCCGTCTTCGCCGGCCAGGCCGATCTCGCGGGCGACGCGCACGTAGGAGGCGAGTTCGGCGCCCGCGGGATCCGCGGACTGAAGCTCGAGGATCCGCCGCGCCAGGGCGACGCGGCGCAGGGCCAGGACTTGGTCGGCGTTGATCTCCTGGCCGGGGAAGACTTGGGCCAACAGCGTCGATTCGGAGCCGGCGCGCAGCGCGCCGTTCCCGTCGAAGCAATCCGCGAAGGCCCGCAGCTCGGGGCCGGCGGTGTATTGCAGGTCCTGCAGGCTGCGGCGGGCGTGGTGCAGGGAGATGCGGGCCAGGATCTCTTGGACGTCGGCGACGCTCAAATTGTAGCCGCGGAACTGGCGCTGGATGTAGGCGACCTGCTGGTCGGGCGTGCCGTTGACGATGACGCGCTCGTAGATCGCGGGATCCGCGAATTGCTCCGCTACGTCCGCCACCGGCAGCTCGCTGCCGTCGGGACGGCGGATGTTGCGCAGGACGTTCTCGCCGCGCAGCCAGTCGAGGTTTAATTCGCGATAGAAGCTGGCGTCGGTGGCGGGGCCCGTGGGTCCCAGCAGCAGGGAATGGCGCAGCAGGCTGCGCGCGCCCTCGCCGGTGGCGGCGGCTTGGGCCTGGATTTCCTGCCGGGCCTGATCGACGTAGCTGCCCGAGACCCAGTAGCGCTCGGTCAAGCTGGGCGCGATCAGTTCTGCGGCGCCGTGCAGGGCCCAAACCAGCGGGTGGCGCTGGGCGTCCTCGAGCTGGTTGGCGCGGCGGTAGACCAGGTTATCGCGTCCGGTCTCGGCGTTGCTATGGGTCAGGTGATTCCAAATCATGTGGGCGCCGTCGGCGTAGAATCCGGCCGCCATGGCGCGTCCGCCCCAGCGGGCGAAGCCGGTGGCCGCTTTGGTCTCGGCCACGGCCAAGGCGCGGTTGCCGAAGGCCATGCGGTAGACCTCGGGCAGGAAGAAACCGCCGACGCGCAGGGCGCGGCGCTCGGCCGAGCCCTCGGCGTACATCTGGCCCAAGGTCGCGTCGACCAAGGCGGAGGTGAGCAGGCCGGCGCCGAGACTGGCCGGGCGCAAGGCCGCGCCGGGATTGCGGCGGTTGATCAGGCGCGAGACGCCCGACATCGCGCCGTAGGCGGAATAGACGTCGAGGGCGAAGCGCTCGTTGTTGTGGTAATTCGAATGCAGGCCCATCATATTGGCGCCGTGCTCGGCGCTCAGCACCGTCACCGCGCCGGCCGCCAGCACCGGCGACCAAAGCCGCGCGCGCGCGCCCAAGGACAATTCATTGCTGCCGACCGGCCGGAGCCAACCGGGCAGGCTGCGCAGGGTCCCCAAGGTGAGCGAGCGACGCTTCACAGCCAGGCCGATCAGCTCGGCACCGGCCCAATTCGCCAGGCCCCATTGCCCGAGCCAAGTGGCCCGCTGCGCGAACAGGGATTGCGGAGCGGAGCCGGGATTGGAGCCGGCGGGACAGGTGTAGCCGCTCTCTTCCTCGCCGCCGAGGGCATGGACCGCCTCGCAGGCGCCGGCGACGTTGCGCGCGACCGGCCGGGGCTCCACCCACTCGGTGCCGCGGCCGCGGATGCGTCCGTGCCGCACCTCGAGGGCCCCGGTCGGACGCGAGGCGTCGATCTGGGCGACGAAGACGTCGTTGTTCGGGCTCAAGTAGCTGAGTTGGAGGATCCCGTCGT
>JADYZQ010000336.1 GCA_020853015.1 Deltaproteobacteria bacterium | reverse complement strand
GTTGTTGGTCGGGACGCACTCTCCGGAGCCGTTGCACTCGTTGTCGGTGCAGACGTTGCCGTCGTCTTTGCAAACGGTGCCGGCCGGGTCGTTGCAGCTGTCCTTTTCCTCATTGCAGCTGTCGGCGCACTCGCCGCCGGCGGCGCAGGGATCCCCGGCATGGACGCTGCAGGTGCCGGAGCCGCAGGTGTCCTTGCCGTTGCAGAACAGGCCGTCGTCGCAGGGATTCGAGTTGTCGGCCCGGACGCAGGTGAAGGTGCCTGTGTCGCAGTATTCGTCGGTGCAGGCGTTGCCGTCGCCGCAATCGGCGTCGGTTCGGCATTCGCACGACGAGGTCGGATTCTCGCATTGGTCGGAAGTCTCGTTACAGCTGTCGACCGTGCATTGGACGCCGTCGTCGCAGGTCTTGGGCGAGCCGTTGCAGGCGCCGCCGTTGCAGGCGTCGTTCTCGGTGCAGAATTGTCCGTCGTCGCACTCGTTTCCGGTATTGAAGGTGCAATCGGCGTTGCAGCAAGGGTCGTTGGGGTTGTCGCACTGTTCGCCGCTGTCGACCGTGCCGTTGCCGCACCGTTTGCATTCGCATTGGTCGGTGCAGCCCAGGTTGCCGCAGGCCGCATTGTCCGTGCCGTCGCATTCTTCGCCCAGTTCTTGGTCGTTATTGCCGCAGACGGGAGGGGGAGGGACGCAGCGGCAGCCCTCGCAGGTCTCGGGCGCCGTGCAGGTGCCCGGACTGGTGCCGGGGTCGCCGCATTCCTCGCCCTCGTCGGCGTTTCCGTCGCCGCAGGCGGGGCAGGCGCCGCAATCCTGGGGACAGGTCCCGCAGGTCTCGCCGTCGCTGGGGTCGCAGACATTGTCGCCGCAGCCGCAGCCGAAATCCGGGTCGCCGTGGCTGGTATGCCCGTTCTGCTGCCCCGCGTTGGAGGTACAGATCGTGTTGAAGGGATTCGAGATGCTGCCGGTGGCGTGGCAGAAACAGATGGTTCCCGCTCTGGCGGGTCGAGCCTGAAACGCGACCAACAGAAATGCGCCCATTCCAAGGAAGCCGATTCGAATTAAGGTCTTTGCAAAGATGCTTTTTCGAGATTTAGGCATAAAGAGGCCCCTCCCCGTAAAGAATAAAATCTTCCGGATGCCTCGCAGGGACGCACGAAGTCCCCGACCGCGCGCGGCCTGCGAAAATTTTTTGTTTGCGTTTAGAGTCTCTCGCGAGCGTTTGGCGCTGGGGCCGAATCGGCCGCCAAGCTTAAGGGGAATTTGGAGCGGAGTGCAGCGTCAAAATTCCCTTACCCGTAATGATGCACGCTTACTCACTCTGGGAGACTGAAATTCAATTTTTAACGAACGATCTTTTCTTCACTCAACAGGTAGGAGGGAAATGGAGACGGCTCCCGCAGCAGCTCATGGAAACCCCTTCCGTAAAGGAGGAAGGATTGGATGGAGTAGCTTTCATTTTCCTTACCCGTAGGCCTCGGGCGCCCGCGCTGATATGAAAGGGGCTTCGTGGCCTGCCTTTAGGCTCAGCAATTCCCAGGCCAGCGCTGAACGCTCCGAAATCGAGTCCTGAAACTCCAGGATAATTTTTCGTTGGGAAGGAGAAATGGCCTTAGGAAGGCGAAGGGCGGGGAGAGTTTTTATCAATCAATCTGAGAAGAACGACGGAAAAATGACGCTCATGGTCAATGTATAGAGATTCGCCTTTGCCCTTCGCGTTTGGAAGGCAAGGGATCCCTATTTCGGTAGCCTGAATTTGGCATTGGATGATGAGATTCCTTTTCTCAGGAGGCGAGAGATTTTACCCGGAACCTTGGACGCTCCTGGCTCATGGAGTGCCTTGAGATCCATCCATTAAAGAAAAAACGCCTCCCCCTGTAAAGGCCCGCGCGAAATAATTCTGCGGCCCCACGATAAACGGATGAAATTCTGCATAAATTCCCGTCAAAAAAATCTTTCGATAAGCCGCGGGAAGATTTGAGGTCGGCGAATGCGGGAGATTTCATGCCCAATCCCATGATTTCACTCAAAGATTGACGATACCCCGGGATGCGTTTACGCTCTGCCTCCGTGGGCATCGACTTCTATCAATTCTTCCTTAACACCAAGATCCTCTTTCAACCCGGGATTTCCAGGGATTTTTCCAACGAGCTTGCGCAGCTGACCGCCCGTAAATTCCTCCTGGTGACCGATCCCTTTTTCGCGGAGAACGGCGTCGCCGACGCCGTGCGCGCCGGCATCGAAGGCGCGGGCGCCGAGGTGGTCGGCGTGTTCTCCGAGGTTCCCCCCAACAGCGAGGTCGAGGTCGTCAAGCGCTGCGCCGCCGCGGCGACCGCGGGCGGCGCCGAGGGCATCGTGGCCTTGGGAGGCGGCTCGGCGATGGACACCGCGAAGGCGGCCAACATCGTCTTCAGCCTGGGCGGCGATCTGGTGGCGGACTATTCCGGAAGCCAGACGATCCCGCGCGCGCTGAATCCCTTGATCGCCATCCCCACGACGGCCGGGACCGGGAGCGAGGTGACCTCGTCGGCGGTCATCTTCGACGAGGCGACGCAGCGCAAGCTCTCCTTCAACGACGCCTTCTTGCGTCCGCAGCTGGCCTTGCTGGATCCCGAGCTGACCCTCTCGCTGCCGCCGAAGGCCACCGCGATGACGGGGATGGACGCCCTGACCCACGCGATCGAGGCCTACACCAGCGCCCAGGCCAACCCGATGAGCGACGCCCTGGCGATGAAGGCGGTCAAGCTGATCCGGACGCATCTCTTGCAGGCGGTGGAGCGAGGCGAGGAGCTCGAGGCGCGGTCCCAGATGATGATCGCCTCGAACATGGCGGGCATCGCTTTCGATCACGCGATGGTGGGGGTCGTCCACGCGATGTCCCACGCCACCGGCGGCATCGCCCATGTGCCTCATGGCCTGGCCAACAGCATTTACCTGCCCTACGGCATGGAGTACAACCTCGAGGTCGCCGCCGAGCGTTACGCGGGGCTGGCGCGCCGTTTGGGCGTGGACACGTCGGGGATGAGCCCTGCGGATGCGGCAAGGGCGGCGGTTACGGCCGTGCGCGAGATGCGCGCCGCCTTGAAGCGGGTCTGCGGCCTGCCCGACCGGCTGCGCGACGCGGGCGTCGCCGAGGGACAGTTGGAAGAGATCGCGGCGACGGCGGTGGAGGACGGGGCCAGCTTTTTCAATCCCCGGGAAGTGACTTTCGACGAAGTCTTGAAAAAAATTCGGGAGGCGTACTGATGGCTTACTTTCAATCGACGCAGCAGCTGCAGGATGTCTTGGGCGGTTTCTTCCAAAGGCTTTTCGACGATCCCCAGATCGGGCCGAAGCT
>JADYZQ010000335.1 GCA_020853015.1 Deltaproteobacteria bacterium | reverse complement strand
TAACCGTGCGGGAAACTTAAAGCTTTTGTCTTGACAGCGGTGGGGGCCGGGGATAGTCCGTCGCGAGCCAAAGAAAGCGCCCAATACCCATGGAAAAATTAGTTTCTCTCGCCAAACGACGCGGTTTTATCTTCCAATCCAGCGAGATCTACGGCGGTATCAACGGATTCTGGGATTACGGCCCGGTCGGAGTCGAATTACGAAACAACATCAAGAACTTCTGGTGGCAACGCGTGGTGCGCCTGCGCGACGACGTGGTCGGCGTCGACACCTCGATCATCTGCCACCCCCAAACCTGGGTCGCCAGCGGCCACGTGGCGAGCTTTTCCGACCCCATGGTCGACTGCAAGACCTGCAAGGGACGCTTCCGCGCCGACCACATCGAGGCCATTCCCTGCCCGCAAAAGCCCTCCCTCACCGTCCAGGCCTGCGCGGGCGACAAGAAGGGCCCCGGCGAGCTGACCGAGGTGCGGCAATTCAACCTGATGTTCGAGACCTTCGTCGGGGCGCTGCGCGACGACTCGGCCCGCGCCTACTTAAGGCCCGAGACCTGCCAGTCGATCTTTACCCAATTCAAAAACGTCCAGATCGTCTCGCGGCAGAAGATCCCCTTCGGCATCGCGCAGATCGGCAAAAGCTTCCGCAACGAGATCACGCCGCGCAACTTCATCTTCCGCTCCCGCGAGTTCGAGCAGATGGAGATGGAGTTCTTCGTCAAGCCCGAAGAGGCCGAGATGCAGAAGTGGTACGAGTACTGGGCCGCCGAGCGTTTCCAGTGGTTCCAGGACCTAGGGATCAAGCCCGACAAGCTTAGGCAGCGCGCCCACAGCCAGGACGAACTCGCCCACTACGCGAAGGGCTGCGTCGACGTCGAGTACCAGTTCCCCTTCGGCTGGTCCGAGCTCGAGGGCATCGCCAACCGCAGCAACTACGACCTGAGCCAGCACATCAAGACGAGCGGCAAGGACTTGAGCTACTTCGACGAGACCACCAAGGAGAAGTACGTCCCGGCGGTGGTCGAGACCTCGCTGGGAGTCGACCGCACGCTCCTTACCGTCCTGGCCGACGCCTACGCCGAAGACGTGGTCGAGGGCGAAGAGCGCGTCGTGATGCGCTTCTCGCCGGCGGTCGCGCCCTACAAGGTGGCGGTCTTCCCGCTCTCGCGCAAGCTGGCCGAGCCCGCGATGGCGCTGGAGAAGTCCCTGCGCAAGCGCTACGTCACCGACTACGACGACGTCGGCAGCATCGGAAAGCGCTACCGCCGCCACGACGAGATCGGCACCCCGCTGGCGGTGACCTACGACTTCCAGTCGGAAGAGGACAAGCAGGTGACGGTGCGCGACCGCGACACGACCAAGCAGGAACGGATCGCGATCGACCGGCTCGAGGATTATTTGAAGGATCATCTGAAGCTGTAGAGGTATTCCCCCTATGCCAAGACCCTGGGTCTATTTTTTCGGAAACGGCAAGGCCGACGGCAAGAGCGACATGAAGAACCTCCTCGGAGGCAAGGGCGCCAACCTGGCCGAGATGAACCTGCTCGGCCTTCCGGTGCCGCCCGGTTTCACCATCACCACCGAGGTCTGCACGGCCTTCTACCAAAACGACAAGAAGTACCCCGAGGGCCTCGAGGAAGAGGTGAAGCAGGCCCTGGCCCAAGTCGAGGCCATCATGGGCGCCAAATTCGGCGACGCCAAGCAGCCCCTGCTTCTGTCGGTGCGCTCCGGCGCGCGGGCCAGCATGCCCGGCATGATGGACACCATCCTCAACCTGGGGCTGAACGACGAGACGGTGAAGGGCATCATCGCCCGCTCCGGCGACGAGCGCTTCGGCTACGACTCATACCGGCGCTTCATCCAGATGTACTCCGACGTCGTCCTCGACGTCGACCGCGAGTTCTTCGAGCATCAGATCGAGGAGCGCAAGGAACACAAGAAGGTCCGCCTCGACACCGAGCTCAGCGCGCAGGACTGGAAAGAATTGGTCGCCGTCTTTAAGAGACACGTTCTCCAGATGACCGGCAAGCCCTTTCCCGAGGATCCCAAGGACCAGCTCTGGGGCGCGGTCGGCGCGGTGTTCAGCTCTTGGATGAACAAGCGCGCCATCGAATACCGCCGCATCAACGGCATCCCCGAAGAGTGGGGCACCGCCGTCAACGTGCAGGCCATGGTCTTCGGCAACATGGGCAACGACTGCGCGACCGGCGTGGCCTTTACCCGCGATCCTTCGACGGGCGAGAAGCGCTTCTTCGGCGAATTTCTGGTCAACGCCCAGGGCGAGGACGTCGTTGCCGGGATCCGCACCCCGCAGCCGATCAACGTCGTCGGCAAGAAGCACGACAACTCCGCGCTGCCCTCCCTCGAGGAGGTGATGCCCGCCTGCTACCGCGACTTGGTCGACATCTACCAGAAGCTCGAGAAGCACTACCGCGACATGCAGGACATCGAGTTCACCATCGAGAAGGGCAAGGTCTGGATGCTGCAGACCCGCACCGGCAAGCGCACCGCCCAGGCCGC
>JADYZQ010000334.1 GCA_020853015.1 Deltaproteobacteria bacterium | reverse complement strand
TCCATCGCCGCCATGCTGCCGGAGGCGTCGATGGCCAGCATGATGTCGATGCCCTCGCTGGTCACCTCGGTCTCCGCCCGGCCCCGCTGCGGGCGGGCCAGGCCGACGATCAGGCAGGCCAGGGCCAGGGCCATCAGCCAGGGAGGAAGGCGCATCGCCAGGCCGTCGCCCCGCCGGTACAGGGGCTTCAGGACCGAGGCCAGGGGAAAGCGGAAGTAGCCGCGGCCGCGCCGCAGCCGCTCGAGCAGGAGAAGGCCGACCGGGAGGACCAAGGCCGTCAAGACCCAGGGATAGAGAAAGCGGAACATCCTAGGCGTTCGCCTCCTTTCGGGCCAGGCTCTCGGCGAGGGCCCGGGCGCGCCCCTCGGCGACCTGAGTCATCCAGGCGCGGGCGAGCTTGACGCTTTTCACCAATTCGTCCCGCGGCGGGACGTATTGGGCGAACTTGGCCATGTCGGCCAACTCGAGCAGGCCGACGGCCTCCCGCACCCGGTCCAGGTCGAGCCAGGGCGAGGTCTTGAGCTTGGGGCGCAGCTCCTCGAGGGTGGCCTCGCAGGCTGGGATCTCCAGCTCGCGCTCGATGAATTCGCGGAACAGGTCGGAGAGGGAGAAGTAGAAGCGCCGCACCTGCCCCGACTCGGCCAAGCGGCTGTTCACCAGGTCGTCGAGCTTCTTTAAGGCCGCCTCCAGGGGCGACAAAGGGGCGCCCGCCCCTGCCTTGGCCTTGCGGGGACGCCGCCACAGCGAGCGGAGCAATAGGAAGATCAAGATCGCCGCCAGCGAGGCCGCCAGGGCCCAGACCCAGCGCAGGTCCCAAGCCTGGATGTCCTTGAGGTCCAGGATGTCGGTCATCTCTTCCAGTTTGGGCAGGGGCGTGGGCATGGCTTACTGTCGTTTCTCCCGGAAGCGGAAAAATTGCAGCAGCGGGTGGATGTAATCCTTGCTTTGGTCGATCAGGACCGAGTCGACGCCCAGGGATTGAAAGGTCCGCTGCGGGGACTGGATCAGCTCTTGGGAGAGTTCGTTGAAGCGCTTTTGGAAGCCCGGGCGCGAGCTGTTCACCCAGTGCAGCTCGCCGCTCTCGGGGTCGCGCCATTGCAGCCATCCGGCCTTGGGAAATTCCGCTTCGGCGGGGTCGTGAAGCTGGATGCAGACCATGTCGTGACGGCGCTTGGCGATGGCCAGGGCGCGTTCGAAGCCTTGGTCGAGGAAGTCGGATATCAAGAAGCAGATCGAGCGGCGGTGCATGACGCGGATCAGGTATTCGAGGGGGACGCGGATCTGGGTCTTCGGGTGCTGCGGCTGGAAACTCAAGATCTCTTGAATGACCCGGTAGACGTGGCCGCGGCCCTTCTTGGCGGGAATGAATTTTTCGACCCGGTCGGTGAAGAGGATCAGGCCGACCTTGTCATTGCTCTTGATCGCCGCGTAGGCCAGTACCGCCGCGACTTCGGCGGCGGCCTCGCGCTTGAGGCGTTCTCGGGTGCCGAAGTCCAGCGAGGCCGACATGTCGACCAGGATCATGACGGTCATCTCGCGCTCCTCGCGGTAGATCTTCACGAAGGGCCGGCCGCTGCGCGCGGTGACGTTCCAGTCGATGGTGCGGACGTCGTCGCCTGGCTGGTACTCGCGCACCTCCTCGAATTCCATCCCGCGCCCGCGGAAGGCGCTCTCGTACTCGCCGGCGAAGATCTCGTTGGCGAGGTAGTTGGTCTTAAGCTGGATGCGCTTGATCTTTTTTAGTATCTCGGGAGGAAGCATACGGCTTTAAGTGTCGAAGTGCCTAAGTGTTTAAGTTTTTTTGCAGTATTCGTTAAAAAAATAAAACAGGGCGAAAGAAACTTTGACACTCAGGCACGTAGGCACTTCGACACTTGGATTAAGGCACCTCCAATTGATCCAAAATCTTCTTCAATACCTCGTCGCTCGATAGCCCCTCCGCCTCGGCCATGTATGTCAGCAGGAGCCGGTGCCGGAGCACGTCGTGGGCCATCGTCTTGACGTCCTGGGGTGTCACGAAGGCCCGGCCCTGCAGGAAGGCGTAGCAGCGCGCGACCTCGGCCAGGTAGATGCTGGCGCGCGGCGACGCGCCGAATTGGATGTAGCTCTCCAGGCCCAGCTTCAGTTCGGCCGGGTGCCGCGTCGCCATCACGATGCGGACGATGTAGTCCTTGATCTTGGGGTCGAGGTAGATCTGCCCGATCAGGCGCCGCATCTCGCCCAGCTCTTTGTGGCTGATCTTGGGCGCGACCTCTTCCCAGTGGCCGCTGCGGGCGCGGTCCATGATGGCGATCTCCTCTTCCTTGCTGGGATAGGAGACATTGAGCTTGAGCATGAAGCGGTCGACCTGGGCCTCGGGCAAGGGGTAGGTCCCCTCCTGCTCGATCGGGTTTTGCGTCGCCAAGACGACGAAGGGCGGCTCGAGCGGAAAGGTGCTGTTGCCGATCGTGACCTGCTTCTCTTGCATCGCCTCGAGCAGGGCGCTCTGCACCTTGGCGGGCGCGCGGTTGATCTCGTCGGCCAAAATGACGTTGGCGAAGATCGGCCCCTGCTTGACGGTGAACTCTTGCGTCTTGGGATTGAAGATCTGGGTGCCGATCAGGTCGGCGGGCAGGAGGTCGGGGGTGAACTGGATGCGCTGGAACTTGACGTCGAGGACCTTGGCCAGGGCCCGCACCGTCGTCGTCTTGGCCAGCCCAGGAACGCCCTCGACCAGGATGTGGCCCTCGAGGAGGATGCCCATCAAAAGGCGTTCGACCATGTAGCGCTGGCCGACCACGACCTTGGAGATCTCCTCGAGCAGCGAGCTGAGCACCGGTTGATAGATCTTCACCCGCTCGAGGTTCTGCTGAATCTCATGCTGCATGCGGTCCTCCCGTGAAATAGGAATGTCGTTGGGGCTTCAACGAGCCGCCTGGGGCTTGGGTTTTAAAACCAACCCTTGGACTTCTTAGATTTTTTTGAGGCTTTGGTAAAGGAACTTTCCTTAAGCGTTTCGCCGCCTTCCCGAAGAAAGGCCTCGAGCAGCTCGCGCTGTTTGGGGCTTAGGTCTTTCGGAGTCTGGACGAAGAGGTGGACGTGGAGGTCGCCGCGGCGCTTCTCGCGCAGGCTGGGCATCCCCTTCCCCGCCAACTTGAGGACGTCGCCGGTCTGGGCGCCGGGCGGGATGCGCAGCTTTTCGAGGCCCTCGGGGCTGGGGACTTCGACCTCCAACCCTAAGGCCGCCGCGGCCATGGGGATTTTGCTTTGAAAGTGCAGGTCGTTCCCGTGGCGCTGGAAGCGCTCGTCCTCCTCGACGTGCAAGACGACGTAGAGATCGCCCGGCGGACCGCCGCGCTTGCCCGCCTCGCCCTCTCCGCGCAGGCAGAGCTGGGTGCCGGTGTCGACGCCGGGGGGCACCTTGACGGTCATCTTTTTCGCCCGCGCCACCGAACCGTGGCCGCGGCACTCGGGACAATGCTCTTTGACGACCCGCCCCTGCCCCTGGCAGGCGGCGCAGGCGGTGGAAATGGTGAAAAAGCCTTGGGAGTGGTAGAGCTGGCCCTTGCCGCCGCAGTGGCGGCAGACCATGGGCTCTTGGCCCTTCGGATAGCCCTGGCCGCCACAGCGGGCGCACTCTTCCTGGCGCTCGACCTCGATCTTTTTTTCGACGCCGTGAAAGGCCTCGAGGAAGCCGACCTCGAGGTCGTAGCGGATATCTCGACCGGCGGCCGGACCCGTGCGGCTGCGGCCGCGGCGGCCGCCCATCCCGAAGAAATCCTCGAAGACGTCGGAGAAGTGGCTGAAGATGTCGCCCACGTCTTCGAAGCCGTGGAAGCCTTGGTTGCGCAGGCCGGCGTGGCCGAACTGATCGTAGAGTTGGCGTTTTTGGGTGTCGCTTAAGACCTCGTAGGCCTCGGAGGCCTCCTTGAAGAGTTCCTCGGCCTCATGGCTGGAATTGCGGTCGGGGTGGCACTCGAGGGCCTTTTTGCGGTAGGCGGTCTTGATCTCCGCGGCCGAGGCCTCGCGCTGCACGCCTAAAATTTCATAATAATCCCGCTTCACGATTTGACCTTTGCCAAAAGCCCTGGAGGTAGATAATCATTATTTCGGGATTGTCAATGGATCCAACGGATTTCCTTTAAGAATTATGGAACTGCTCGACTACGTCTGGAAAAAACTGAGCCCCGAGGAAGCGGAAGGCGTCCGCAGCGCCCCCGAAGCCCTCATCGCCGACCTCTATCAGCGGGGTTTCATCGACGCGCGGCGTTTTTCTTTAAACCAATGGAAAGGCGCCTGCCAGAAATTCGCCAAGGGCAAGGGGCTCTATTATTTTCGGAGGGCGGATCTCGATTCTCTGAAGCCATACTTCTTCCAGGCCCAGATCAAAAAGCCCTTCGACCCGCGGCGTCTCAAGGACGGCCCTCGTCCCTTGTCCTGGACCGGGGAACTTTATCAAAAGGTGCTGCGCTTCGAGACCAACTTGACCCTCGAGGCCTGGAGGCAGGTCGTCAACGCCCAGATATTGCCCCGATTCAAAAAAGGGGAAGAGCTGCTTTACAACGCGGCTTTCAAGGCCCTGCTCGAGGCGGTGTTGGACAAGCACGCCTCTCCCTTGCGCCGCCTGGAGCTCTGGTATCACTTTCAGCGCGAGGCCGAGGCCGCCGCCGAGGCGAAACCCGAGGGCGCCGCCGCGCCCGCCCCCAAGCCCGCGGCCCCCGCCGTCATCAGGGACTCCTTCGTGGCCAAGCCTGACGAAAGCGTCAAGCGCACTGCCATCGACAAGCTGTATTTCCACCATGGCGAGACCCCCAAGGGAGACGACCGGGAAAACCTCGATTTTTTGGACGAGCTGGCCAAGCTGGGCGACGAGGAGGAGCTTCCCTGAAATTCCTCGATATTTTCCGGGGTCTAAGCCTTGACATCCTGCCGGAGGGACTTATATCTCGCTTAGGATTTTTGGGAGACCTTCCTAAAGCGTTGATTTATACTCGAAAAAATCCCGAAGGCTCCCGACCTCACGAAAGGAATTCATTCGATTATGGCTAACAAGAGCAAAATCATCGGTATCGACTTGGGCACCACCAACAGCGTGGTGGCCATCATGGAGGGCGACCAGCCCAAGGTCATCGCCAACCAAGAGGGCAACCGCACCACCCCCTCGGTGGTGGCCTTCAGCAAGGACGGCGAGGTCCTGGTCGGCCAAGTGGCCAAGCGCCAGTCGATCACCAACCCCGAAAACACCGTTTAC
>JADYZQ010000333.1 GCA_020853015.1 Deltaproteobacteria bacterium | reverse complement strand
TTCTCAGCTATTGGCTGGGCCCCACCCCATTCGACCTCATCTTCGGCGCCAAGCTCGTCTTGGTCATGTTCATGGCCATCTTGATCATCGGACAAATCGCCGGCGACGGAGAGTCCAATTGGCTGAAGGGATTCCAGCTGCTGATTATCTACCTGATTTTGGCCGTGGCGCTTTATTTCATTCCACCGGAGGCGGCCCCTTGAATCCCGTCGCCGACGAAAAATCCCTGCAAGTATCCGTGACCCAGCGAGGCGTCTTGGATCCTTTGGACCGATTTTCCGAAATCATTTTTGGGCTCATCATGGCCCTCACGTTCACCGGAACGATCAGCGTGGGCGAGGCCGGGCGCCTGGAAGTCCGCTCGCTGCTCGTCGCGGCGCTGGGTTGTAACCTGGCGTGGGGCCTGGTGGACGCGGTGATGTTCGTCATCTCCCGCTCTTCCGAAAGGATTCGCAATCTGGAGATAGGCCGTCTCATCGCCGACAGCGCGGATAATGAAACGGCATTTCGACACCTCAAGGAGGTCCTTCCGGAACCCTTCGACAGGCTTTTAGGCGATGCGGGCCTGGAGCATGTCGTGCAAAAGATCCGCGGGCTTCCACGCCCCACCCGCAAGCCGCTGGTACTTTGGGCCGACCTGCGCGGGGCCCTCGCGGTGTTCCTGCTGGTTTCCCTGTCGACCGTTCCCGTTTCCTTGCCTTTTTTGTTCGTCGACGACGTAAAAACGGCGTTGCGAATTTCCAACCTGGTCGCCGCCGTTTCGCTTTTCCTGGCGGGCGCTTCCCTGGCCTATTTTTCAAAACAAAACCCCTGGCTCTTCGGCCTGGCCACCGTCGCGGTTGGGATCGTGCTGATCTTGATCACCATCGCTCTCGGCGGATAAACCACCATGTCATTACGATTCTCCGCGATATGGACCTTATGCCTCGTCATTCTTTCGCCGGGCTACTGCCCCGCGGAGGAAAGGCCCGCCGTGTACTCGGGAGAAACCGGCGGCAAGCTTATTCCCACCGAGGAGGGCAAGGAGTTCGGATTCGGCTTCGAAGCGGATTTCGTGTCGCAATATGTGTGGCGAGGTATCGCCTTAAGCGAGGGCCCCGTCCTCCAACCCTCCATGTGGTTTTCCTTTTACGGGGCCACGATAACGGTTTGGGGGAATTTCGTCCTGAATGACGAGGCGGCCCAGGGCCGGCTCAACGAGCTGGATTTCAACTTAGGGTATCTATGGGAGTATAAAAGCTTCTTCGGCGGTCCCCTCTTTCTCTTTTACCTCTATCCGAATCAGAACGCCGAGCACACAGGGGAATGGGCGGCCGTCCTGGGTTTCCAAAAAGGCCCCTTCAAAATCTTCACCGCGCAAGCGGTCGATTTCATCGCTTATCCCGGAGCTTATTTCGGCCTGGCGGGAGGGTCCTTCGAATGGGATCTCCATCCAAAACTTGCGATCAAGACCTCCATGGGCCTCGGTTGGGCCAACAATGTTTTCAACGAAGCCAATTTCGGCATTGCAGGGACAAAGCTCAACCTGTTTGCCTGGACACTCGATATAACATTGTATTTGAAGGATCCTCTGTATTTGCGCCCCCATATGAAGGTCACGACGCTGATTTCCTCCCAGCTTAGGAATAACGTCGACGAACCGACCCTCATCAGCGGAGGGCTGGCCTTAGGAGTGGAATTTTAGCGCGGTTTTCCGGAAAAACTCCGGCAAATATTCCCGCCACCAAGCCTTGGCGGCCTTAAAGTCCCAGGGCGGATCGCAGCGGACCCTTTCCAGGGCCTCATTGAACTCTTCAATGTCCTGAAAACGGTCGTCGGGATCCTTGCTCAGGCAGCGGAGGATCAATTCGTCCATCTCCCGAGGAATTCCGTCGCCGGCCACCTTGGAGGGAGGCGCCGCCGGTTTGACCAGATGGTCCTTCATCAAGGCCTCGTCGGAGTCCTCCTCGAAAGGCGAGTGCCCCGTGAGCAACCAGTAGCTCAAGCTGCCCAACATGTAGATATCCGCGCGGGCGTCGATCGCGGCGGTGCCCTGCAGGCATTCCGGCGCCGTGTAGCGGGGCGTCCCGGAAAAGACCCCGGCCTCCCGAATCGATTCCCGGCCGCCCTTGCGGTATTCCTTGGCCAAGCCGAAGTCGAGGACCTTCACAAAATCGTGGAGCCCGCCTCGCTGAGCCAGGAATATATTGGAGGGCTTGATGTCCCTGTGGATGATGCCCATGGCGTGCGCCTCGCCCAACGAGCCCGCGATTTGGCGCAGAAGGAATACCGCGCGGTTCACCGGCATGGGACCGAACCTTTCGACCAATCGCTGCAAGTCCATGCCTTCGAGCAGCTCCATCGCGTAGTAAAACGTGTGGTTCGCCCCCTCGCCGAAATCGAAGATAGTGATCGTGTTCGGGTGGGTGAGCTGGCAGCACAGCTTCACCTCCTGCTGAAATCGAGCCAGGGCCGTCTTCGGGTCCTCGTGCCGCGGCGCCAGGACCTTCACCGCGGTCGGCCGCGCCAAAAAGGCGTGCTTCGCGCGATAAACCTTCCCCATGCCGCCGCTCCCCAACTCGCCCTTGAGGATGTAATTGCCCAGGGCCTGGGCGCGGCTGAGCCGCGTGCGAAAGTGGTAGAGGGTCTTGGTGACCAGGACCGAGATCGCCGAGAGCAGGAAGACGTCGAGGAATCGCGTCACCACGAAGGAGCGGAAGGCCTCTTCCCCGCCCCGCGCCGCCCACAGGGCGCGCACCTCCGGGTAGAGGTCGTGCACCAGCCACAGCCCCAGCGGATAGCCTAGGCTGATCGTCGCGCCGAGCAGGGTCTGCACCCAAACCCGCGAGGGGATAATCGCCGCATGGGCGAAGAGCAGAATGGAGTAGGCGAAGACCCGCGGCGCGGTGGGCGAGTAGACCGAGGAACTGAAAGTGATAAGGAAAATGTAGCCGGTGACGAAGGCGAAGTCGATCCAGTGCAGTCCGTGCACCGACCAGCGGCGCAACGACAGGACGCCGATGCCCAAGAGGCTGATCGCCGGAAAGGCCCAGAGCACGTAGGAGTAGTAGGCGATGAGCCCGGCCCACTCGATGTCCTCGAAGCGTTTGTAGCCGAGGGCGTCGGCGACCGCGGCGATCAGGGAGGCGATCAATCCGATGGCAAAAAAAAGCCGCAGGCGCTGCCGCAGGATCTGCGCCTCCTCGGCGCTGCCCTCTTCGGCGGTGCCGGGGAGGATCTTCTCGACCCGGGTAAGATCCGATTGATCCAAGCTTAGGACCCCCTTCCGGGGAATCCTAACATGGACTTGCCGATCTCAGCGAGCGGGGAGGCTTGTCCTGTTATTGGCCGAGGAACTTGTCCGGGGCCCGTGGTGACGCACCGCACCACGCCCCGGGGAGATTCCCGGGCCCGCCGCGAGGCGACCGAATCGGACCTAAACGGCGGCGGATTCGAGCTTCCGCGCGTTGAGCGCGAACATCACCCAGGACCAGCCGTGGAAGATGAGGTCGATGCCGACGTAGAGGCCGATGAACCACAGGCCCGTCGCGGGCCAGCCCTGCCAGAGCAGGATCCCCAGGGCCAGCGTGATCAGGCCGCCGAAGCAGGCCCAGCCCCAGTTGGG
>JADYZQ010000332.1 GCA_020853015.1 Deltaproteobacteria bacterium | reverse complement strand
CTTTGTCTAGAATTCGAAAGGCCAAGTGGGTAATATTTGAAATCACAGGAGGAATTATGGCCGTGCCCGCCAAGACCGTCACCGAGGAAAGCAGCAGTCCCTATGCCGTCAACAAGGCCCTCTTCGACGAGGCCACCTCGGTCAAGGACAAGATGAAACTGATCGAGGGCCGGCTGCAAAAGATGGAGGAGCATCGCAGCGAGGTCTCGGACTCGGTCTACCTCAAGGTCAAGACCGACTACGAGGTCCAGATCGACGAAGTCCGCGAACAATTCGAAGGAAAATGCCGGGAAATCGAGGGCGAGCTCAAGCACCTCTATCAGGCGCAATCGGAACAAGACGCCTCGCTTTCCAAACACCAAGAGATCCTGGAAGAGGCCAAATTCCGCCACAAACTGGGCGAATACAACGACAAGAAGTTCAAGGACATCGAGTCCCAGCAAAATAAAGAAATCAAAAAATACAATGACTTGCTTGAAACTATTAAAGCTTCGATCAAACAATACGAAGACATCCTCGGACGCGCCTTCGACGCCCACACGGCGCCGGCCTATGAAAAGCCCGCTTCCCCGGTAAAGAAGGTCGAGGCCGCGCCTCCGCCTCCGGCCGCCGCTCCGCCGCCTCCGGTTCAGGCCAAGGCGCCCCCCGCCGCCGCTCCGGCGCCGGTCAAGGACGAGGACACCTTGAAGACGAAGAACCCCCCAGTGGAGGATTTCGTCGAGGCCCCCCTCCCCTCCCTCGCCAAGGAAGAAGCGCCCTCCGCCGAGTCCGAGCAGGCCTTCGAGGCCAAGCTTAGCGATGAGCTCGACATGTTCCTCGAGACCGAGGGCGATTACTTCAGCCAAGAGCCCGAGGAGGCGCCGGCCGCGCCCCAGCCCACTCCGTCCGTGCCCAGCCCCGCGGCCGCCAAGCCCGAGCCCGCCCAACCCTCCGCGGTAAGCAAGACCAAGCCGGTGGAAGATTCCATCTCGACTATCCTGCGGGACATTCCCCTGGAAGACGAGGGCGGCGAGGCCGTGACCCAGGGGCCCGCCGAGGAAACCGGCTCGAACATCGACGTGCGCGAGATCCCCGCCGAGGCTTCCTTGCTACTGATCGAGGGCGACTTGGACGAGAGCGAATTCATCCTGGGAGAAAACACCAGCATCGGCCGTTCGCCCTCCAACGACATCTGCCTTAAAGAATCCAAGGTCAGCCGGCAGCACGCCGCGATCAACTTCCGCAACGGGCACTACGTGATGATCGACCTGAAGAGCTCCAACGGCATCCTCGTCAACGGCCGCAAGGTGGAGGAGGCCTACCTGCAGGATGGAGACATCGTTACGGTGGGCAGCTTCAAATTCCAGTTCAACCTGGCCTGAAGGTGACCCCGCATGAAAACGCCGCCCTGCTGGTCTTCGTCGCCGGTTACGCGGCCTTGGCCGTCGGACACCTCTTCTCTTTCAAGATCAACCGCACGGGAATCGCCCTGCTGGGCGCCATCCTGATGGTCACCGCGGGGGGCTTCCCCCCGCATCGGGCCCTGCTCTCGGTCAATTTTCCGACCCTCATCACCCTCTACGCCCTGATGATCCTCTCCGGGCAGCTCTGGCTGGCGGGATTTTTTACCTGGATCGCCCAAAAGATCGCCGTCGCCCTGGACCGCCCCAGGGTTTTCCTTTTGCAATTGATGGCCGTGTCGGCCCTGCTCTCGGCCTTTCTCATCAACGACGTGGTCTGCCTGGCCTTCACGCCGGTCGTCACCCTTGCGGTCCTCCGCAAGGGCCTCAACCCCCTGCCCTTCCTGATGGGTTTGGCGCTGTCCGCCAACATCGGGGCGGCGGCGACGCCGATCGGCAACCCGCAGAACATCATGGTCAGCTCCATGGCGGGCCTGCATTTTTCCCAGTACCTCCTCTGGAGCCTGCCGCCGACGCTGCTCGCCTTGGCCGCCGCCTACGGCCTGACTTGGGCCCTGGGCCGCAAGGACTTGCAAGCCCCCGGCGCGCCGCGGGCCCTCGAGGCGGCCTTTCCCGGCCTCGACCGCCGCGAGACGACCAAGGGATTGCTCGTCTTCGGGGTCGTCGTGGCCCTTTTCTTCACCCCCTTGCCGCGCGACCTCGTCATGTTGAGCGCCGCGGGGCTCCTGCTGCTCAGCCGGCGCATCTCCAGCACCGACCTTCTGGGCCGGGTCGACTACTCGATCCTCACTCTGTTCACGGGCCTCTTCATCATCGTGGGGGGATTGCGCGACACGCGCTTCCCCGCCATGGCCTTGCAGGCCCTGCAATCCTGGGGCATCGACCTGCACAACCCCTACCTATTGGGCCTGGTGACGGCGGCCTTCAGCAATTTGATGAGCAATGCCGCCACGGTGATGCTGCTCGCCAAGACCCTCTCCCTCCAGGACACGACCACCGCGATGGTGCTCGCCTTGTCCAACAGCTTCGCCGGAAATCTCCTGATCATCGGCAGCATCGCCAACCTGATCGTCGCCGAGCAGGCGGCGCGCCAAGGGGTGGAGATTCGCTTTCGGACCTTCGCGCGCTACGGCCTTCCCGTCACGGCGGTCTCTCTGGCGATCTTGCTGGCTTGGATTTGGCTGAGGCTGCGCTGGGGCTGAAGACGAAGCTCAATGCGCCTCGGCCCAATTGGGGCCGAGGCCGATCTCGACCTTGAGCCTCACGCGGAAGGGCACCGCGCCCTCCATGCGGCGACGCACCAGCCCGCGCAGCGCCTCCGTCTCGGAGCCCTCGGCCTCGAAGACCAGCTCGTCGTGCACTTGGAGGAGGAGGCGGGATTTCATGCCCAGCTCGCGCATTTCGGCCTCGATCTCGACCATCGCCTTCTTGATGATGTCCGCGGCGGTGCCCTGGATCACGGTGTTGAAGGCGATGCGTTCGGCGAGATTGCGCGACATGGTGTTCTTGCTGTCGATCTCGGGAACGAAGCGGCGGCGCCCCATATAGGTGCGCACCTCCTTCCTTTCGCGGGCCTCGGCCAGAACCTTCTCGCGGTATTCGCGCACGCCGGAGTATTTTTCAAAATACTGGTCGATGTATTTCTTCGCCTGGGCCTGGGTGACGCCCAACTGCCCGGAGAGTCCGAAGGGCGTCTGTCCGTAGACGACGGCGAAATTGACCGTCTTCCCCGCCGCGCGCATCGCCGGCGTGACCAGGGCCTCGTTCACCTGGAAGATGCTCGCGGCCGTCATCCGGTGGATGTCGTGCTCTTCGGCGAAGGCCGCCAGCAGGGTGGGATCGCCCGAGAGGTGCGCCAGGACCCGCAGCTCGATCTGCGAATAGTCGGCGCTGAGCAGGGAAAATCCCTCCTCGGCGACGAAGGCCCGGCGGATCTTCGCCCCGTCCTCGCTGCGGATGGGGATGTTCTGCAGATTGGGATCGCTGCTGGAGAGCCGGCCCGTCTCGGCGATGGTCTGGTTGAAGCTGGTGTGGACCCGGTGCGTCCCGGGATCGAGGATCTCGAGCAAGGCGTCGACGTAGGTCGACTTCAGTTTGGTCAGGCTGCGGTACTCGAGGATCTCCTTGGGCAGGTCGTGCACCTTGGCCAACTCGGTCAAGACGTCCACGTCGGTGGAATAACCGGTCTTGGTCTTGCGCTGGACCGGTAGCTTGAGCTTTTCGAAGAGGACGGCCCCGAGCTGCTTGGGCGACTGGATGTTGAAGGCCTCGCCCGCCAAGGCGTGGATCTTGGCCTGCTGGCCCTGGATGCGCGCGCCGAACTCGGCCTGCAGGCCCTCGAGGAATTTCTTGTCCACCTTGATCCCGCGCCGTTCCATCTCCTCGAGGACCAGGCTTAAGGGGATTTCCACGTCATGGAACAAGTCCCAAAGACCTGCCTCCTTCAGCATGGACTGGAAGAGCTCAGACAGCTGCCAGGTGACGTCGGCGTCCTCGCAGCTGTACTCCGCGGCCGCTTGGGGATCGACGGCGGAGAAGTCGCCTCCCTTCCCCGCCACCTCCTCGAAGGAGATCATCTTGTGGTCGAGGTGGCGGGCGGCCAGGTTGTCCAGCTTGTGGCTGGCCGCCGGATCCAGCAGGTAGCTGGCCAGCATGGTGTCGCAGCTCAAGCCGGCCACACGGAGGCCGTGATTGCGCAGGACGTGGGAGTCGTACTTGAAATGCTGGGCGATCTTGGCGAGCGCCGGATCTTCGAGGACGGGCTTGAGCGCCGCCAGCGTCGGCTCGAGGGCGAGCTGGCGCGCGGCATTGGAATGGCCGACCGGCAGGTAGTAGGCCTCCCCGGCCGCGGTCGCGAAGGAAAGCCCCACCAGGCGCGCCTTCAGGGGGTCGAGCGAGGTGGTCTCGGTGTCAAAGGCGAAGGACTCGACGGCGCGTATTCTTGCGAGGAATTCGGCAAAGGCCTCGGGGCCGTCCACCAGGCGATAGCCCTCGGCGGAAAGGCGTTTCGCCGAGCCGCCGAATTCTTTGAGCAGCGCGTGGAACTCCAGCTCGGAGAAAAGCTCCCGGCACAGGTCGGCCTTCGGCTCGCGGCGCTGAAAATCCTCGTAGGCGAAATGCATCGGGACGTCCTCGCGCAGCGTCGCCAGGCGCTTGGAGAGAAAGGCCTGGTCCCGGTAGGTCTTGAGATCCTCGGCCTTCTTTCCCTTCAACTCGGACAAATGCTCGTAGACGCCCTCCAACGAGCCGTACTGCTGCACCAGTTGCCCGGCGGTCTTGGGACCGATGCCCGGCACGCCGGGGATGTTGTCGCTGGAATCGCCCATCAGGCCCAGGACATCGACGACCTGCTCGGGCTTCACGCCGAACTTCTCCCTCACCCCCTCGACGTCGATGCGCTTCGCCTTCATCTCGTCGAGCAGGACGATGTGGTGGTTGACCAGCTGCATCAGGTCTTTGTCGCCCG
>JADYZQ010000331.1 GCA_020853015.1 Deltaproteobacteria bacterium | reverse complement strand
GGCCCCTTCGCCGGACGCTACGAGCTGCTGCGCCCCTTGGGCCAGGGCGGCGGCGGCACGGTCTTTCTGGCCCGCGACTTGCGGCGGGGCGGCCAAGAAGTGGCGCTGAAGATCCTCGACCGGCGCCGAAGCAAAGACCCGGCCCTGGCCGCCGCCATGCAAAACGAATTCGCCGCCCTCGCCCTCCTACGCCACCGCAACCTGGCCCAAGTCCACGACTTCGGCGCGACCCGCGAGGAGATGTTCTTCTCCTCGGAGTACGTCCCCGGCGAGGACCTGCTCTCCGCCGCGCGCGGCGCCGACCTCAACACCGTCTTCCGCCTCGTCGTCGAACTGCTGCGCGCCCTCGACTACCTGCACCGCCGCGGCGTGCTGCACCTCGACTTGAAACCGGAGAACATCCTCGTCGCCAAGCCCGAGGGCGGCGAACACGGCCTCAAGCTGATCGACTTCGGCCTGGCCGAATGGAAGCGCCGGGGCGTGAGCGGCCCGGGGGAGTTCAGCGGCACCCCGCCCTACGCGGCGCCCGAGCTTATGCTCGAGCAAGGCGCCGGCCCCGCCAGCGACATCTACGCCCTGGGGATGCTCTTCCATCGCCTCTTCGCGAAAGAGTTCCCCTTCCCGTCCCAAGACCCCCTGGCCATGATGCAGGCCCAAGTCTCCGGACCGCCGCGCCGCGCGCAGGGATTGAACCCCGCGCTGCCCGAGGCCTTCTCCGACCTGCTCTTCAAGATGGTCGCCAAGGACCCCCGCGATCGCTTCGCCTCGATCCCGGAGCTGCTGGCGGCGATCAACGCCGTCCTGGACGAGAACTTCCGCCTGCGCGGCGCCGCTGCGCCGGCGGCCGTCCTCGAAGAATCCGACCATTTCTTTCGCCGAGCGCTCCTCGACCGCCTGACCGCGGAGCTGCAATCCTCGGCGCCGCGGCGCCTCGCGATCGTGGGAGGCACCGGTCTGGGCAAAAGCCGGCTGCTGCGACGCCTCAAGGAATTGCTGCAATTGGCGGGGCGCCATCCGCTGTACTTCGCCGACGCGGAGTCCCTGAACTCCGCAGCCGCGGCCGCCGTGCCGCTCTCCGCGGGGCAGGTCGTCCTGATCGACGGGGCCGAAGCGGGTCCTTCGCTTTCGCCGCCGACGGCCGCATGGCTGGATGCGGCCGCAGGCCCCGTCCTCGTCGCCGTCGAATCCCTCGAGGCCCTGCCCTCGGGCTTCCAAGCCGAGACCCTCCAGCCCTTGACCGAGGCGGAGCTCGCGGAGTTTTTACAAGACGAAATCCAAGATCTTCCGCTCCCCGCCGCGAGCCGCGCCCTGTGCGCCCAGTCTGCGGGACGCGCGGACCGATTGGAAGACCTGCTCCAGGCCCTGCGCGAAGAAGGCTTGCTGCAGTGGGGAGATGCCGGCTGGCGCTGGACGGATCCGGAGGCCGCGATTCCGGAAGACCTGCTCCAGCGGCAGGCCCGGCGCTGGAAGGAGAGGTGTTCCCAGTTGATCGAGATTCTGCGCCTGTCGTCGCCGCTCGGCCTCGGAGCCGAAACCCTAGCCGGGCTGCTCGGGGTCTCGCATTCCGTCCTGCGACCGCGGCTTCAGACCTGGACGGAGGCCGGCCACCTGCGGCGCCGCGAAGAGGCGGGCGAGACGACCTACGGAATTCCCGAGACAGGAGAGGAATCTGCCGGGCGAGCGGCCCGCGATTGGCCGGGGCTGCGCGCCGACCTGGAGCGCCACTACGCGCGCGGCGAATTCGCCCTCGGGGCCCAAATCGCCTCCCTCTTGGAGCAGGCCAACCCCGATCGCGAAGCCATTCCGCCCCTCGTCCGGATCCTGGCCGCCCGACATTACGCAGCCGCCGGCCGAAACGAAGCCGCCCTCGCCCTCCTTCCCGCTTCGGCGCCCCCGGCGCCCGCCGAAGAGGCCGGCTTGTATTGGGAGGTCCGCGCCCGGGCCCAGCTCAGCCTGGGGAAACTCGAGGCCGCGGAGCACGCGCTGACGGCCGCGCAAGAGTCCTACGAAAAGATCCCTCAACCCTCAGCCCTCTCGCGCGTCCACAACCTGCGCGGCCTGGTGGAAAACCGTTTCGGCCGCCGCGAAGCGGCCGTCGCCTGTTTCCAGCGGGCCATCGAGGCCGCGCGGTCGGCCGGAGACCCTTACGCCCAAGGGCTTGCGGAGATGAATCTGGGCAACGCCCGTCACGACGAAGGGCGGTTGGAAGACGCGCGTTCTTATTACGAGCAAGCCCTGCGTTCCGCCGAGGCCGCCGACCATCCGTTGCTGCGTCTGAAGCTGCTGCGCAATCGCGTCAACCTCCTCTACACCATGGGCCGCTCCGCCGAGGCGGAGGCCGGCGCCTATGAGCTCTTACGCCAGGCCCTGCGCGCGGATCTCCCCGAGGACCAAGCCGCCGCCCTCAACTTCCTCTCGCTATTTGCTGGACAGCGTGGCGACTTGGATGCGCAGCGACGTTACCTGGATCGGGCGATCGCACTGCTGGAGACGCACGGCGCCCCACCCCTGCTCCCTCAACTCTATTTCAACCGGGCCTACCTAAATTGGGACACGAAGAAATTTCCCGCGGCCCAGCTCGACGCCGAAGCGGCGCTGGCACTGGCGGAACGCCTGGCAAATCCCTTCCTGGAGGCCTGGAGCCGTTTGGCGCTCGGCAAGATCCTGCGCGACCGAGCCAAGCCCGACCTGGCGGCGGCCAGGGTCCAGCTGGAGGCCGCGCGGAGCCGCATGGAAGCGCACCAGCTGCGTCACCTCCTTTGGGAGGCCGACTTCGACCTGGGCCTCTTGGAAAAGTGCGCCGGCGACCCGACCGCCGCCGCGGCTCGCTTCGCGCGGGCCAAGGCTAGCCTCGAGGCCCTGCTGCCGCAGCTCCCCGAGGGACAGAGACAAAGCTATTTGCGAGACCGAAAACTGGAAAAAATCCTGGAGGCCATGGAGGACCTATGACCCTGACCGATTCCAAGCTCGACACCCCCACCTACGAGAAGATCTTCGAGATCTCCAAGCGCATCCTCGCGCAGATGAACCTCGACCG
>JADYZQ010000330.1 GCA_020853015.1 Deltaproteobacteria bacterium | reverse complement strand
GTCGGCGAGGGCGCGGGCAAGCTGCCCACCAAGTACGCCTACGAGAACATCGTCGCCCGCAGCAAGCCGATGTATGAGGTCTTCAATCTGCTCGACAAGATCACAGAGACCAGCATCTGGGTGTTAATCAACGGCGGGACCGGCACCGGCAAGGAGCTGATCGCAAAGGCCCTGCACTACAACAACAAGCCGCGCGCCCAGGCGCGCTTCGTCGCGATCAACTGCGGCGGCATCCCCCCCAACCTGATCGAGAGCGAGCTCTTCGGTTACAAGGCGGGCGCCTTCACCGGCGCGACCAAGGACAAGAAGGGACTCTTCGTCGAGGCCGACGGCGGGACCCTCTTCATGGACGAGGTCGCCGAGCTCGACATGGGCCTGCAGGTCAAGCTGCTGCGCGCCCTGCAGGAGGGCGAGGTGATCCCGGTCGGCGACTCCAAGCCTGTGAAGTTCGACGTGCGCGTGGTCAGCGCCAGCCACAAGAACCTCGAGGACCTGATCGCGAAGGGCCTGTTCCGCGAGGACCTCTTCTACCGCATCTGCCAGATCCGCATCCCACTGCCGCCGCTGCGCGAGCGCCGCGAGGACATCCCGCCGCTGGTCGAGCGTTTCGCGGTGAGCTACGCGAAGGAGCACGGCCTGAAGAAGGCGCCCAAGGTGAGCGGTGGCCTGATGAAGCGACTGTTGGAATACGACTGGCCCGGAAACATCCGCGAGCTGGAAAACACGATCCGCGTCGCCTGCGCCCTGGCCGAGGGCGGCGAGCTAACGCCCAAGGCCCTGCCGGAGAACTTCGGCAAGCGCAGCGCGGCGGCGCCGCGGCCCGAGGCGCCCTCGTCGGCCGCTTCCGGCGCCGGCGCGCGCGCCGAGGAAGGGCCGGCGGTAAAGATCGACGCCCACAACCGCTACGACACGCGGCGCACCTGGGAGGACTACGAAAAAGTGATCTTCGCCAAGGCCTACGCAGCCGCCGACTTCAAGCCGATCGGCGCGGCGCAATCCCTCGACGTCTCGATGGCGACCTTCTACAAGCGGATCAAGGATTTCAACTTGAACGAAAAGGGCAACGCGCTCTACCAGGACGGCTTCGTCCTGACGGAAGGCAAATCGCTGCGCGATTATTTAGAGGATATCTTCTGGGCGGCCTACGTCGCCTCGGGAGAGAAGGCCTACACGGCTATCAAGTGGCTGGACGTGTCGCAGGGACATTTCTACAACGTGCTGAAGAAGGCGAAGGAGCGGCACAAGTAGGGGCGAACCTTTTCTTTATTTCCCCCGCCGCACCACGAGGATCGCCCCCGGCAACACCTTCGGGCTCTTCAGCCCGTTCAGCTTGAGGATCTCCTGCGTGGTGGTGTCGTGCTTGCGCGCGATGGTGGTGAGATTGTCGCCGCGCTTGACCTTGTATTTTACGACCTTGGCCTTGGCAGGCGAGGCGCTCGCCACCCGGGTGGAAGCCGGCGCCTTCGTGCCCGGATCGCTGACGACGATCTTGGTCCCGGTCTGCAGGCCGCCCGCGACCTTTTTACCGTTCCAACGCTGCAGATCGGCCATCGAGACGCCGTGCTGGGCCGCGACCTCCGAGAGGGTGTCGCCCCGCTTCACGGTGTAGAGCGACGAAGCTTTCGCCACCGCGCCGGTGCGACCCTTGGGGGCGGCCACGGCCGGGGCCTTTTCGCCGTAAACCACCAACTTGGTCCCGGACTTCAGCCCGCCCTTGAGGCGCTTCGGATTCCATTCCTTGAGATCCGCCACCGAGACGCCGTATTTCGTCGCGATGCCCGCGAGGGTCTCGCCGCGCTTGACCGTGTGATAGGAAGCGGCCTTGACCGGCTGGGTCGCGGCCGGCGCGGCGGGTTCGGCCAACGGAGCGGAGGCCTCCGCAGCCTCGCCGGGCCTTAGGGCCAGATCGTCGGTCTTGCGGACGCCTTCCACCGCCTCGCGCAGCTGCGCGTCGCTGGGCGCCTCGGCGCTCGCCGGGGCGGGCGCCGCGCCGGCGGGGCGGTCGTTGAAGGCCAAAGGCGTCTCGCGATTTGCGTTGCTCTTGTCGGAGGCCCCCTCGACCGCGTCGGAGGGCCCGCCCGCGACCAGCTCGCCGGGGGCCTCGCTCTTCGGGAGGGCCGGCGCCTCGGGCGCGGAGGGCTCCGCGCTCGCCCGCCGCCCTTCGCGGCCGGCGTAGGGATCGCCCTCGATAGCGAGGTCGTCGTGGCGCACGGACGGCTTGGCCGCCTCGACCGGCGCGGCCGGCAAGGGCTCGCGCTGGGCCACCCGCAATTCTTCCTGCTCCGGCTTGGCCTTGTCCTTCTTCTTATCCTTTTTGTTTTTCGCCTTCTCGTCGCCGGGAGCGCCTAGCTTGGCGACGTTGATGCCGAAGCGGCCCTTGGCGGCGTGCGCCGCCGCGTCGTCGCTTTGGGAATCCGCCTCCGTGCCGCCACGTCCTCGCGGGATGGTCAGGCGGCTGCCGGGATCGACGTCGTAGCGCGCGACGGTGAAGCTGCGCTTCTGCCACTTGGCCTTGCCCCGCTTGCCGTAGACCTTGACCTTCTCGGAGCGCTTCTCGTGGCGCACCTCGACGTCGCCCGGGTTGGCCTTGGCGATCTGGGCCTCGGAAACGCCGAACTTATCGGCGATCTCGCCCAACGAGTCGCCGCGCTGCACGACGTACTCGATGCTGCGCATGCGCTGGGAAGGGCTTAGGCTGGCGTACTTGCGCATGAAGCGGTCCCGCGTGCCGCGCGGGATCTTAAGGGTGTAGCCCGGCATATGAGGCGGCGTCATGTCGTGTAACAGCTCGGAGTTGAGCAGGCGGATCAGGTCAGAATCTACCCCCGCGCACTCGGCGGCGACATCGAGGTCAGTGGGAGACGCCATCTTCACCTTTTCGTAGTCGATGGGAGCCTGATAGTTGACGTCGCGGAAGCCATACTTCGCGGGGTTGTGCCCGATGATGGCGGCCGCCAGGATCTTCGGCACGTAGTCCTTGGTCTCTTGGCGCAGGTAATTGCCGTCGGCCATGTCCCAGAAATTTCTTCCGTGCCGCGAGATCGCGTTGCGGATCTTGCCCGCGCCGGCGTTGTAGGCCCCGAAGGCCAGGTACCAATCGCCGAATTCATCGTAGAGGTCTTTCAAGTGTTGGGCCGCCGCATGAGTGGATTTTTCGACGTCGCGGCGCTCATCGACATAGTAGTCGACATTGAGTCCGTACATCGCGCCCGTCGACTTGATGAACTGCCAGGGGCCCACCGCGGAGGCCCAAGATTTTGCGCGGGTATTAAATCCGCTCTCGATCATGCTGAGATAGACGATGTCCTTCGGCAAACCGTACTTCTTGAGCACCGCGTGCATGTAGGGGATGAAGCGGCCCGAGCGCGAGAGATAACGCTCGTAGTGGCCGCGCCCGCGGCCGGTGAAGTAGTCGATCCACTTCTGGACCCGATCGTTGTAAGTCATCGGGATGTCGAATTTGCCCTCCTCGACCGCGTAGGAACGGGAGTAGCGTACGCCGGGGGCGTGCTTCTGGCCCAGGGAGTCGTAAATGATGTCCTCGAGGCTCATCCCCTCGTCTTCGCTGGTAGAACGGCCTCGGGCGTTGGAGAAGCCGCCGCGACGGCCATCGGAATCGACGGAGAGGTCGGAGTACTTTTTACTTTTGGCGTGATGCGGCTTGGCTTGTTTGGGCGAGGAACCGCAGGCGCTGACCAGCAGGACCGCAGCTAGGATCGGGAGGAGTATACGTCGCATCGCGCGCCTTTCTTCCGGAACAATACCCGCGCCCTTCGCGCGAC
>JADYZQ010000329.1 GCA_020853015.1 Deltaproteobacteria bacterium | reverse complement strand
TCCTTGTCGCCCTCGGCCTTGGTGATCGTCGCGCGCTTCTCGCGCTCGGCGCTGGCCTGGCGGCTCATCATCTTCTTCAATTCCTCCGGCATGTCGATGTCCTGCAGCTTGATCGTGTCGACGTCCAGACCCCAGGCCTCGGCCTGCGCCTCGACCGCCTTGCCGATCTGGTCGCTGATCCGCTGGCGCTCGGAGAGCAGCTCGTCCAGGGTCATCTCGCCGATGATGTCGCGCAGCACGGTGAGGGCGTACTGCATCATGGCGACGCGGTAGTTTTGCACCTTGATGATGGCGTCTTCGACCTTGGCCACCTTGAAGTAGACGACGCCGTTGATCGAGACCGGCACGTTGTCGCGGGTGATGACCTGCTGCGCCGGGATGTCCATCGTCAAGATGCGGGTGTCGACGAAGATGGAGGTGTCGAGGATGGGCACGATGAAGAAGAGGCCGGGGCCCTTGGTGCTGGAGTATTTGCCCAGGCGCAGGATGACGGCCCGCTCCCACTGGTAGGCGATCTTGATGGCGATGGCCAGGAAGAGGGCGATGAAGAAGGCGCCCACGCCCAGCAGGCCGCCCAGGGCGGGATGCACCGCGGCGCCCACCGCGACGGCGATCAGCTCGCCGATGACCAAAAAGATGATGAAAAATAGAAAATTGACGGCCTTCATGAGGACCTCCGCCTGGATTGAATGTGAAGAGCCCGGATCGGCGCGAAAAATATCAGCAGGCGGGGTTGAGACCAAGGGAAATTTGCAGGGGCGAACACAAGGTTCGCCCCTGCAAGCCGCCTAACATTTCAGGTTTTTCACAAGTCCCAAGGCGTAGTAAGATAAGGCCCAATCCAAGATAGGGAGCCCCCATGAAGACCTCTTGCCTCCGATTTCTCTCGTTTTTTTCGATCCTGTTCGCCGCCTCGGCGCTCCACGCCGAGACCCTGCGCGGGATCGTCCGCAACGTCAATTACGGCAGCCACAGCTTCGGCCTGGATGTCCCCCCCATGGTGCGGGTCTACGTCACCGGGGCCACCCAGTTCGAGGCCTTCGGCGAAAAATCCACTTTCAAGGACTTAAAAGAGGGTGATCGCGCCGAGGTGGAGGGAAAATCCGGAGGCCCCGGCATCTTCACCGCCAAGAGCGTCAAGGTCAGCGCCAATCTGGAGACGGTGAAATCCCTCAGTTCCTCCGAAATTTCCATCTTGCCCGGACAAAGTTTCCTGATGGGCGTCAACCAGGTCGCGGTGATGCGGGACGAGGGCAAAGAGGTCCTCAAGATCCGCACGCTCGAGTTCATCAATACCCTTTGCAAGGGCGGCTACGACTGCGGCGGGGACGGCGAGGTCGGCATGCGCCTGAAGGTCAGCGGCAAGGGAGGGGAAAACGAGGTCATACTCACCTCCAAGGGCGGACGCAAGCCCACCAGTCCGGTGAAAGTCGAGCTCTTCGACCACGAGATCCAGCTGATCGAGGCGGGCGAGGACGTCGTTATGTTGGTCGTGCGGCGGAGTTGAGCTTTCCGCGACGCAGCAGCGAATAGCCCGCCGGCAAGAGCAGCAGGGTGAGCAGCGTCGACGAGATCACCCCGCCGATCACCACCGTCGCCAAGGGCCTTTGTACCTCCGCCCCGATGCCCCGCGAGAGCATCATCGGCAAAAACCCGAAGATATCCACGAGGGCCGTCATCAAAACCGGTCGCAGGCGCAGTAGCGCCCCCTGCCGCGCCAACTCCTTTCCGCCGAGGCCCCCGCCGCCCAGCTGATGGTAGGTGCTGATCAGCACCACGCCGTTCAGGATCGCGATGCCGGAGAGGGCGATGAAGCCGACCCCCGCCGAGATGCTGAAGGGCATGTCCCGCAGGTAGAGGGCCAAGACGCCGCCGACCAAGGCGAAGGGCACGCCGGTGAAGATGAGGAGGGTCTGCGTCGCGCTGCGGAACACCACGTAGATCATGACGAAGATGAGGGCCAGGACGATGGGGCTCAAGACCAACAGGCGGTTGCGGGCCTGCTGCAGGTTTTTGAAATTTCCGCTCCATTCGAAATACATCCCCTCCGGCAAGGGGAGCCGCTCGCGCAGGACCCGCTGGGCCTCCAAGACGAAGCCCTCCGTGTCCCGGTCGCGGGGGTTGACCAGGATGGCCGCGCGCCGCCGGCCGTTCTCGCGAAAGATGGTGGCGAAGCCCTCCACTTCGGCGACTTCGGCCAGCTCGTCCAGGCTAAGCGTGAGGTTGGGGCCCACCTCGACGGGGATGCGCTTCAAGGTCGCGACGTCGGAGCGGCTCGCCTCGTCCAGGCGCAGGACGATCGGGAAGCGCCGCACCCCCTCGAAGAAATACCCCAGCTCCTTGCCGCCCAAGGCCGTCTCCACCGCCTCCAGGACCACGCCGGTGGAAAGCCCCATCGCCTCGAGCGTCGCGCGCCGCGGCCGGATCTGCAGGACCGGCGAGGTGTCGGACATCTCGGCCTCGACGTCGCCGGCGCCCGGGATCTCCTTGAGCAGTTCCTCCGCCTTCGCGGAGAGCTCCAGGAGCCGATTTAAGTCGTCGCCGAAGAGCTTCACCGCCACGTCGGCGCGAGTCCCTTCGAGCAGCTCGTTGAAGCGCATCTGGATGGGTTGGGTGAGGATCGCGTCCTGCCCGGGGATCTCCGCCTGCAGCTTGGCGACGACGGCCTCGGCCAGCTCGTCCTTGGTGCGGCGCCCGCCGCCGACTTTGGGCCACTCCTTCGGCTCCTTCAGCATGAGGAAGGTGTCGGCCAGGTAGATCCCCATCGGGTCGGTGGCCGCCTCGGCGGTGCCGATCCGCGAGAAGACGCGCTTCACCTCCGGAAATTCGCGGATGATCTTTTCGGAACGGGCCTGCATCTCCACCGCGGCGTCCACGCCGATGTTGGCGTCGCGGTGGAGCATGATCACGATCGAGCCCTCGTTGAGCTGTGGGACGAATTCGGAGCCCATCCGCAGGAATAGCCACAGGGCCAGCCCGACCAAGATCGCGCCGAACGCCAGGACGGGGCCGCGAAAGCGCAGCGAGAAGTCCAGCAGCGGACGGTACAGCGCTTGGAAGCCGCGCATCAGCCAAGGTTGGCGCTCGCGGGGCTCGCCCTTCAGCAGGAGGCTCGCCAGGGCGGGGGCGGTGGTGAAGGAGAAGATCAGGGCCCCCAAGATGGCGAAGGCGAAGGCCGCGGCCATCGGTTGGAACATCTTCCCCTCGATCCCGCCCAGGGCGAAGATCGGGATGAAGACGACCAGGATGACCAGCTCGCCGAAGCCGGCGGAGCGGCGCGTCTCGACGGTGGCGGCGAGCACGGTGTCGCGGACCTCGGTCCGGGTCAGCGCCGCGCCTTTCTCGAGGGCGCGCGCGTGGGTGCGGCGCACGCAGTTCTCCAGCACGATCACCGCGCCGTCGACGATGATGCCGAAGTCGAGGGCCCCGAGGCTCATGAGGTTTCCGGAGATCCCGAAGTAGTTCATCAGGATGAAGGTGAATAACAGCGACAGCGGGATCATGGCGGCGGTGATGAGGGCCGCGCGCAGGTTGCCGACCATCAGCAAAAGCACGGCGACCACCAAGAGCGCCCCCGAACCGAGATTTTTCAGGACGGTCCTAAGCGTGGCGTCGACCAGCTCGGAGCGGTCGTACAGCGTCTCGATGCGGATGCCGGGCGGGAGGGCCTTGCGGATCTCCCCGACCTGCGCGTCGACCGCGCGGGCCACCTTGCGGCTGTTGTCCCCCGCCATCAGGTAGACCATGCCCAGGATCGCCTCGCGGCCTTCCACCAGGGCCGCCCCGACCCGCAGCGGGTGGCCCAGCTCGACCTTGGCGATGTCGGCCAGTTTTACTGTCTTGAGATTGCTCAGCGTCAGGACCGGCACCCGCGCGATGTCCTCGGGGCTCTGGAAGAGGCCCAGGGCCTGAATGATCAGCTGCCGCCCGTCCTGCTGGATGTATCCGCCGCCGGCGTTGCGGTTGGCGGCGGCGAGGGCCTTTTCGATCTCGTCGAAGCCGATGCCCAGCTCGGACATCCTTTGAATGTCGGGTTGGACGTGGAACTGCTTTTCGTAGCCGCCCGTCGTGTCGACGCCGGCCACCCCCTTGACCGTCAGCAGCCGCGGGCGGATCAGCCATTCCTGCAGGGCGCGCAGCTCCATCAGCTGGCGGCGCCGGGCATCGCCGGTTTCGACTTTTTCGGCCTCGACCGTGTAGAAGTAGATCTCGCCCAGTCCCGTCGTGATCGGGCCCAGGCGGGGCTGGAGTCCGGGCGGCAGGCCGGGCAGGACCGTTTGCAGGCGCTCGGCCACCTGCTGCCGCGCCTG
>JADYZQ010000328.1 GCA_020853015.1 Deltaproteobacteria bacterium | reverse complement strand
ATCCCGCCGTGGCGATAGTATTCGATCTCGTCCGGCGTGTCGATTCTTAAGGTGACCTGGAAGGTTTTTTCGCCCCCCTCGCCCTTGGCCACAACCTGGAGCTTTTGGAAGGGCTTCAAGCCGCCGGCGATCCCGTCGATCGTGACCTGCTCGCGCCCGGTGAGTCCCAGGGAAGACCAGGATTGCCCCTCCTCGAACTGCAGGGGAAGCACCCCCATGCCGACCAGGTTGCTGCGGTGGATGCGTTCGAAGCTCTCGGCGATCACCGCCCGCACGCCCAGCAGGTAAGTGCCCTTGGCCGCCCAGTCGCGGGAGGATCCGGTGCCGTATTCCTTGCCGGCGAAGACCACCAGGGGCACGCCCTCTTGCTTGTACTTCATCGCCGCGTCGTAGATCGACATTTGTTCGCCGTCGGGGAGGTGCGCGGTCACGCCGCCCTCGGTCCCCGGCAGCATCAGGTTTTTCAGGCGGATGTTGGCGAAGGTACCGCGCATCATCACCTCGTGGTTGCCGCGGCGCGCGCCGTAGGAGTTGAAGTCCTCCGGCTTGACGCCGAGCGATTGCAGGTATTTCCCCGCGGGCGAACTGGGCTTGATCGAGCCGGCCGGCGAGATGTGGTCGGTGGTGACCGAGTCGCCCAGCAGGGCGAGGATGCGCGCGGCCTTCAAGTCCCGAATCGGCGCGGGTTGCTTGGGCATCCCCTCGAAATAAGGCGGATGCTTGACGTAGGTCGAATCGGGGTCCCACTGGAAGGTCTCGCCCTTCGGCACCTGGAGGTTTTGCCAATTGGGATCGCCCTTGAAGACGTCGGAGTAGGACTGGCCGTACATCTCGGCCTGGATCGAGGCGCGGATCGCGGCGTCGATCTCCTGCCGGCTCGGCCAAATATCCTTCAGAAAGACGTCCTTCCCCTGCGGGTCCTTGCCGATCGGCTCGGCGTAGAGATCGATGTCCATACGCCCGGCCAGGGCATAGGCCACCACGAGGGGCGGCGAGGCCAGGTAGTTGAAGCGCACCAGCGGGTTGATGCGGCCCTCGAAGTTGCGGTTGCCCGAGAGCACCGCCGAGGCGACCAAGTCTTCGCCCTCGATCGCGGCGGCGACCGGCTCGGGCAGGGGCCCGCTGTTGCCGATGCAGGTGGTACAGCCGTAACCGACCAGGTTGAAGCCCAGCTTGTCGAGGGCGGGCTGGAGGCCCGCCTTTTTCAGATATTCGGTGACGACCAGCGAGCCGGGGGCCAGGCTGGTCTTGACCCAGGGCTTGGAGCTTAAGCCCCGCTCCACCGCCTTCTTGGCGACCAGGCCGGCGGCCAGCATGACCGAGGGGTTAGAGGTGTTGGTGCAGCTGGTGATCGCCGCAATCACGACCGCGCCCTGCTCCAAGTGCGAGCAGTCGCCACCGCCGTGCTCGACCTTCGCGCACTTGCCGATCTCGCCCAGCTCGGCGCGCGCCGCGTCCTGGTGCGCGCACTGGGTCTGCGAGCCGCCCTCGGAGAGCCAGGTCTCGAGGCGCTTGGGGTCGACCTTCTCGAGCTTGCCCTTCAGCATCTCGCGCAGGGCCTCGCGGAACATCTTTTTGGATTGCCGCAGCGGCACCCGGTCTTGCGGGCGCTTCGGACCGGCGAGCGAGGGCTCGACGGTTGCCAGGTCGAGCTCGAGGGTGTCGGAAAAAACGGGATCCGGCGTGGCGTCGGTGCGGAACAGGCCCTGCTCTTGCGAATACGCGCGCACCAAATCCACCATGTGCCCACGGCCGCTCAGCTCGAGGTAGCGCAGGGCCTCCTCGTCGACGGGGAAGAAGCCGATGGTCGCGCCATACTCCGGCGCCATGTTGGCCAGGGTCGCGCGGTCGGGCAGGCTTAAGTTGGAGAGGCCCGAACCGTAGAACTCGACGAACTTCCCGACCACGCCCTTCTTGCGCAGCATCTGGGTCACGGTGAGGACCAAGTCGGTGGCGGTGGCGCCTTCGGGCAATTTTCCGTGGAGCTTGAAGCCCACGACCTGCGGGATCAGCATCGAGATGGGCTGGCCCAGCATGGCCGCCTCGGCCTCGATGCCGCCCACGCCCCAGCCGACGACGCCCAGGCCATTGATCATGGTCGTGTGCGAGTCGGTGCCGACCAGGGTGTCGGGGTAGGCGAAGGCCTCGCCGTCGCAAGCCTGCCCGATCTTCAACGAGAAGACGACGGGCGCGAGGTATTCGAGGTTGACCTGGTGGACGATGCCGGTGTCGGGCGGGACGACGCGGAAATTCTCGAAGGCCCCCTGCCCCCAGCGCAGGAAGCGGTAGCGCTCTTGGTTGCGCTGGAATTCGAGGTCCGCGTTGACCTTCGCCGCGTCGGGCCGGCCGAAGGCGTCGACCTGCACCGAGTGGTCGATGACCAGGTCCATCGGTTGCAGGGGGTTGATCTTTTTCGGGTCCCCGCCCATCTTTTGAATGGCCTCGCGCATGGCAGCCAGGTCGACGACGACGGGGACGCCGGTGAAGTCTTGCAGCAGGACCCGCGCGGGACGGAAGGCGATCTCTTGGGTCGGAACGGCCTTGGGGTCCCATTGGACGAGGGCCTCGACGTGCTCTTTTTTCACGGAGTTGTCGTCCTCGAAGCGCAGGAGGTTCTCGAGCAGGACCTTCAAGGAAAAGGGCAAGCGGTCCACCTGTGGAAATTTCGCCGCCAGGGACTTGAGGCTGAAAATCTGGTATTTTTGCCCGGCGACCGAGAGGGCTTGTTGGGTACCGAAGCTGTTGCGGGATTGGGGCGCTTTCATAGCATATTCCTCGAGTGAGAGAGCGGATTCCGGTTGAAAAGCAGCCCCGATTTATCGGATCAAAACCCGGATAGCAAGGAGCTTTCTTTGGCGGATTTTCCTCAAATTCGCGCGGCTTGGCAACGCCGCCGCGCCGTAGTTCGGGAGCAGAGGCTCGACGCCTGGCGGCTGGTCCACGGAGCGGCCGACGGGATGGAGGGCTTAAGCGTCGACGACTACCGCGGGCGCTACCTGATCACCGTCGAAGCCGAGGCCTGGCTGGAGGACCGTACCGGCCTGGAGGCCGCCTTGGCCGAGGTGCAGGAGGAGCTGCGCCCCGCCTTCGCGCCTCAATTCTTCTGGATCGCCAACCTGCCCGGACACCGCGCCGTCCTCCCCGCCGCCGAGCCGGAACGCTTCGAGGTCGTCGAGGACGGCGCCCGCTTCGAGGTGCACCTGGGCGAGGGCCCGCATACGGGGATCTTCCTCGACCAACGGGAGAACCGCCGCGAGCTGCGCAAAATCGCCAAGGGTCGGCGCTGCCTCAATTTATTTTGCCACACCGGCGCCTTCACGGTGGCGGCCTTGCAAGGGGGGGCGGCCGAAACGGTATCCGTCGACCTCTCGAAAAACTACCTGGCCTGGCTGGAGCGCAATTTGGAGCTGAACGAGCTGGAAGACAAACCCCACAGGGTCGTCGCGACGGACGCCTTCGTTTATCTGAAAAAGGCCCGGCGGCGCCGGGAAGCCTTCGACCTGATCCTCCTCGACCCGCCGACTTTCGGCCGGGGCAAAGACGGCGCCTTCTCGGCCGTTCGAGACTACGGCCGGCTGCTCTCGGACTGCGCCGAGCTATTGAGCCCCCAAGGACGCATCCTGACCTGCCTCAACACGCGAAAGATCCGCGCGAACGAGTTCCGGTCTTTGCTCAAGGACGGCCTGAAACCGTGGGGACGAAAGATCCTGAAGCCCGGCGCCGCGCCGCCCGACTTCGCCGAGGCCCCGGGGGCCGAGCCCCCGCTCAAGGCCTTCTGGTGCGGCTAGCTCAATACTTCACCGAGCAGCCGTAGGGCACCGTCGCCGCGGCGGCGACCGGCCTTCCGGCCATCGCCGCGTCCAGGGCGACTTTCACCAGATTTTTCGAGGCGGGAATGTCCGCCGGATCGCTGGTGGGCCGGTCGTCGATGGCCCCCATGTAGGCCACTTTCCCCTGGGGATCGATGAGGAACATGTGGGGCGTCGTCTTCGCCTCGTAGAGTCGGCCGACCTTCCCCTCCGGATCCAAGAGCGTGGCCGCAGAGGCGATTTTCCACTCGGCGCGCTTGGCGTTGACCTGCTCCGGGGTCCCATGCCCCTGCTTGCCGGGCGCCGAGGAGATCACCGTCAGCCACACCACGCCCTGCTTGGCCGCCTCACGCTGCAGTTTCTGCATATTGTCGCTCTCATAATGCTTTTTCACATAGGGGCAGCCCTCGTTGAACCACTCGAGGACCACCCACTTGCCTTTGTATTGCGACAAGGTCTGGGCTTTCCCCGAACTGTCGGTCGCCTGAAAATCGGGGGCCGCACTTCCAACGGCGACCGCTTGGGCCGCGTTCGGCGCGATATATAGCAGAGCGGCGAGGGCCAGGGCGGACATCAGGATTTTCGTTCGTATCATGGGGTCTCTCCTTGAGCTTGAGGGGTTGGAATTTCATTCAGGGCCTCGAGGACGAGACCCACGCTGAGAATTTCGGGCAACAGGCGCGGTTCGGCGCCGGGCTCGCCGCCGTACAAGACATAGACGGGCACGCCCTGTCGGCCGTAGCCCGCGAGGGCCTTGGATATCTCGGGATTTTGCCGCGTCCAATCCGCCTTGAGCAGGGCGACGTTCTTCGCGGCGAAGGCCCGCCGCACCTCGTCGCGGGAGAGCACCAAGCGCTCGTTGACTTGGCAGGTCAGGCACCAAGCGGCGGTGAAGTTGAGGAATACCGGCCGGTGCTGCGCGCGCAGCTCCGCCAAGGCGGTCTCGGAAAAATCGCCCCATTTCGCCTCGGCGACCGCGATGGGACGCGCGTCTTCGGCGGGCGGCCGCAACCCTCGCACCGCCATCCCGAGGGCCAGGCCGCTCAACAGCAGCAACCAGGCCGCCTTGCCCACGCGCCATTTTTGAGAAAACCAAAACGCGAAGGCCACGATCCACAAACCCGCCAAGGCGTGGAGCAGGCTCGAGACGGCGGTTTGCAGCGAGAAGACCCACAAGAGCCAGAGCACGGCCGCGAACAGGAGGAAGGCCATGGCCTGCTCGAAGGTCTTCATCCAGGCGCCGGGTTTGGGCAACCAACGTAGGGCACCCGGAAAAAAGACGAGGACCAGGTAGGGGGCCGCGAAACCCAAGGCGAGGCAGGTCAATATTCCGAAGGAAACGGCCGGCGGTTGGGAGAGGGCGATCCCCACCGTCGACCCCACCAGCGGGGCCATGCAAGGCGTCGCGACCAGGGTCGCCAAGACGCCTCCGAAAAAGGAGCCGGCGTAACCCGACTTGCCGGCCAGCGATTGTCCCAGACCCATCCACGAGGCGCCCCACGCCGACGAGGAAACCAGGCCGAGCCCCATCAAGAAGAGCAAATAGATCAAGACCAGCAGGAAAACCGGCGATTGCAGTTGGAAGCCCCAGCCCAATTGGGCGCCGCCGGCCCGCAGCAGGAGCAAGACGCCGAACAGGATCCAGAAGGATACCAGCACTCCGAATACGTGGACCCAAGCGTGACGGCGGGCGCGGGCCCGGCTCTCGCCGCCGCGGTGGACGAAGGACAGCACCTTGATCGACAAGACCGGAAAGACGCAAGGCATGAGGTTGAGCAACATGCCGCCGAAGAATGCCGCGATCAGCCAGGAGGCGCGCAGTGGCGAAGCCGGAGCTTCCAGCGAGGCCTCGACGCGGTAGGCCGCAGGCAGAGCCCCGGGCTCGGCGAAGGTCGCGGTCAAGACGCCGCGCAAGGGATTGGGAAGCGCCTTTCCGAGCGAGCTTCGCTTCAGCTTCAGGTGCCACTCGCCGTCTTTCGCCGAGTAATGGGCACGGACGGCGTTTTCGATCAAGCCGGGCTCTTCGGGAAAAAAATCGGCTTGCGACGGGACCGGAAATGCGGCGCGAGGCGTCGTCAGGACAAGGCGCCATTCGCCGGGGCTTTCCCGAAGCGCCGCTTTTTCGCCGGGCCACGGCCGCGGCAGTGCGGCCCGCGTCGCCTGAAACAACTCCCGTCCGGCGGGATCGGGCGCCGCCTCCGCCGCCCGCACCGGAAGCTTGAGCTCCAGCGTGGCCCGCTCCGGAATGCAATCCTCCTTGCAGACCAGCCAATAGGCCTCCGCCTTCAGGCGAAGGAAATCTCCGTCACGCAGCCCCAGTCCGGGCGTGATCTGCGTCAAGAAAACGGCCTCGCCCTCGAAACCGAAATTGGCGAGCGGAAACATCTCGATGCGCCGCGGGGCCGGAAACTGCAGGGGACCGGCCTCGTAGGCGTCCGTCTTTTCCCAAGTCAAGCGCACCGGCTCGCCGGAATCGCCGGGATTGGACCAATAGGTGTGCCAGCCCGGCTTCATTCGGAGGACCAAGGCCGCCGTGAAGGCTTGCCCGGGCCGGACGGAGAGCGTCTCGGCGACCAGACGCGCCTCGGCGTGGGGCGTTCGCGCCGTCCCCGTCGCGGCATGCGAGGGCCCGTTCGCCGCCAGAATCGCCGCGACAAGCACCAGAATGGCCTTAGGACATTTCATTGCAGGAAGCACTCAGCGTGTAACGCACGGAGTATGGAAGAGTTTCCCTGGAAATGGAAGCCAGGAGGATCCGGGGCTTTTCGAGGGACCGCGTCAAAACAAAGGCTGGACCTCGAAAGGCAGCGCGTCGAGCATCTCCGGATAGGACATCTCCCGAACGGAGACGGGAATTCCCAGGACGGGACTCATCGATTCCAGGACGGCCTTCTGCTGCAGATACCGGGTATCATGAGCGGCCTCGCGGGCGTGCAAGGCGAAGCGAACCTCCAGCTCCGCGGGCAGGCCGGATTCGCCGAGCCGCACGCGCATCTCCGACAGGCCCAGGGGGTGAACCACCCAGTTCCGCAAAACCCGCCCGGCGGCGGCGTAGACGGGCGTCTCCCCCCATCGCGCGGGGAAGCCGCGCTGCCAGTAGCGTTGGGCCTGCTCGACGTGCAAGCTCAGGTCGCTGCGGGAGGGAAGCACGTGGGAGGTGTCCCTCGACTTCTCTCCCAGGCTGATCGCGATCGTCCGCACCGCTCCGCCCGCCGAGGCCAGGCCCATCCAGCGACCGTCCGCATCGACGTAAATTTCGGGGTGGGTGTGCGCCAAAAAAATGTCCTCGGCGTTCGCCGAGCTCACTTGATCCATCTCGCCCAGCGCGAAGGTGGAGCGCAGTCCGCCGCGATGGACCTCGTAGATGAGACCGGTCTCGCGATACATCCCCGCCTGACCCATCCAGAAGGCCGCCTGGAAGGCCGCCGCGGGGCTCAGGTCGCGGCGGCGGGAAGAGCCGAAGAAATGGTGCAGCAGCTCGATCTTCTGCTCGGGACTAGCCCGCCGCAGCATGCCGCGCAGGGCGGGCGTCGCCGTCTCCCAGTGCCGGCGGAGGGTCTCTTGCAAAACGGGATAATCCAAGGGCGCCTGCGGGTCCAGATGACGGGACACCATATCATGCAAGACACCGATCTCGCGCTGCGAGGGCATGCCGGCCGCCGGCCTGCGGCCGTTGCTGTTCAAGACGTGGAGGGCGAGGCGATACTGGGCCTCCTCGTTGCCCGCCGAGATATTCTCTCCGGTCCAGGGGTCGATTTCCGCCTTCATTTCCTCCTTAAACAACTCCCGCGCCGTCCGAATCGCCCATTTTTGGTAGATGGCCGCCTCGCCGCGCAGCTTTCCGGCGCGAGGCAACAGCGCGAGCGGCCGGCCGCGCTCCAGGACCTGGTAGAGCCGCTCCGCTAGCTCCTGCGGCTCGTAGCCGTCGGACTCTTCCCTGAGAACACCGCGCCTGGCCAAGGCGTAGAGTTCGAGGCGCTTCAAGTCGAGCCGGATATAGGCCTCGCGCCACTCCGGCTTTTCCGGAAGGGGAATGGCCCCGTCCCGCCGCCGCTGCGCCTCGAATTCGCGAAAGATCTTCTCTTCGTAGATATCGCGCACCCGTTGCCGGATCCCCGCCGCGTAGGGCAGCCTTTCCGGATGGGGCGCCGAACTGGAGATCACCTCCGCCACCGAATCGACCGCCTGCTCGATGGGCACCTCGTCGAAGACCTCGAAGGGACTCTCCGTCAAGGCCTTCTGGATTTCTCCGAGGGAACGGCTCGCGCCGATGCGCCCGCGCAGGTCCCCCAAGGCGCGAAGCGTGTGGTAGGAACGCTCCAGGGGAGTCCACCGCGGATCGCGTTGCGCGGCCTTGAGGGAATAGGAGTCCTCGTGCGTCCCCTCGCCGCCCCAACGCTTCAGCTCGGCCGCCATGAAGTCCCGCACCTTGTATTGAATCCCTAATTCGGTCGGCAGCTCGAGCCAAGGACGCCTGCCCGCCAAAACCTCGCGGACCTGCCCCGCCAGCAAGCGTTCCGCCGCGCCGCCCTGGGCGTCGACCGGGTCCAACCAAGCGCGCGGGTCGGGGGCTTTGGCCCATCCCTCCGCCAGCTGGCGCTGGGCGCCTTCGGGCAAAGCCGCCAAGGCCTGAAACAGCTCCGAGGCCCGCGGCAAGCTCACCTTGAGATGCCGGCCGGGGAAGGCCAGGCTGTCGCCGGACCGCAATTCCACCCGCTGCCCCGCGGGTAGCAGCGCCCCGTTGTGCAAGATGCTTTGCGCGCGCAGGTCCACGTGCTGCCCCGGCCCGGCGGCCCTCCAGGGCTGAACATTGAGACGGCCGTCCAATATGTACACCTGGCCCTGGGCACCGCGGAAGACGCGGATCTGGGTCCCCTCCTGACCGAAAATGAGATGATCCAAAAAGAACTGGCCGCTCCGGAAAAATCGGAAGTCGGATTGGATTCCACCCTGATTGAAGTCGAAGAGCCGCAGGTCGGGCAGGTCCCGGCCACGCAACAGTATCGCGGCGCCGAGCGGCGGCGCGGAGGACGCGCGGCCCGCCTTCTCCGCTTGGGCCAAGCGCATCTTGAAGGCCGTCAATCGAGGTTGAAGCCTTCCCCCGGAGGCGTGGTGCGCCAGGCGAAAGCCGGCCGTCGCCTGCAGGTACATGACGCCGCTGTCGAAGAAATGACCGCCGAAGCCCTGCCCGCTGTCGGGGACTAGGCCGAGGGCGCGGCTTAAATATCCCGAGGCCGCCGTCGCCAGCAGGCCGCCGCCGTGATGGATCGGGGCGCGCCAAGCATTTCCCAAGGCCGCGCCGAGGCGCTGCCCGCCGCGGTTCGCCAAACGCAGCCCGCCGAACAAGAGCATGGCGGAGAGGATCTCGCCGCCGGCGCCCTGCCACGCCGTCTCGGGCCCGTGGCTCAGGCGCTCGAAGCCCCGATGCACGGCGGTGAAGGCGAGGGCCTCGCCGCCCATCCCGAAGCTCGTCGCGCCCAGGCGGAGGCCGCCACCCACCGGGGTGATCCCCCTTCCCGCCAATAGCCAACGGGCGAATTTGAGCCCCGCCATCTCGAAGGCCGTTCCGACGAAGGGCGCCGCGGCCATGCCGAGCAGCATCGAGGGCTTCGCGACCTCCCCGGCGAAACGCGCAAGGGCGAAGTCGAATTTTTGCCCGAAGCGGCCGCGCCCCGCGGCGAGGTCCGCGGCCTCCTGGCTGGCCAGGCTGCCATCGCCCCGCGCGCCGAGGACCTCGGCGACGGCGAGTGCCGCCTGCGGAAATCCCTTTTCCCGCAACAGGCGATCGCGGGCGAAGCGGGCGCAGGCCGCCGCGCGCAGCTCCCTGTCCGACTCCAGGGCCAGGGCGTCGGCCTCCGCCAGCAGTTCGTCCGCCAGCAGGCGCTCCCGGATTCCCGCCAAGGCCGGCTCCAAGGACAGGCTTGCCAAGATTTCGAGGGGCGTCCGGCCCGGAGACTGAGGCAGGGCCTTGCGCAGCCGCTCGAACAGGGATTCCAGGGCCCTCAGCTCCGTCTCCGCGTCGAGGGCCGGCCCGAAATGCGCCCAACCGCGGCTGGAATCCGCGCGGCTAAGCGCCGACGCCTGGGCCACGGCCTCGAGGACCTCCAAGGCCAGTTGCGCGGCGGCCGGCCTCACCCGGCCACGCCGCCGCCCCGCCGCTAGAAAAATCCCTCCGGCTTCCGGCGCGATGTCGCTGCGGCCGGGGAAGGTGGAAAAGAGCAGCAAGGGGTCCGGCGTCGCCTCGGGCAATAGACTCGGCAGCACCCCGCGCAGGAAGGCCTCGGCCGCCACGGCGTCCGGGGCCGCTTGTCCGTTGAGTGCCTGGAGAATGGGCGCCAGCGCGGTTTCCGAACCCTCCGGGGCCTCCCAGGTTCGCGAGTGACTCAAGAGGGCGCGGCCGGCGCGGTCGAAACGGAAGTGCTCGCGCAGGAAGATCCGGTCGCGGCTCGGATCGCCGTCGACGTCCACCGCGAGGCGCAGCACGACCTCCAAGTCCTCGCCCTTGGGGATCAAGGCGTAGCTGCTTTGCGGATCGCCGGCCTTGACCTTCCAATCAGGACGATGGCGGCGGGCCAGATCGCCCGCTTGGCGGAGGTATTCGGCCTGCTCCTGCAAGGCCGAGGCGAGGCCCTCGCTCAAGGCCCCGTTCGGCTCGGCCAAGGGACGGGGAAAACTCAGGGCGACCTCCCGCGCGAAGCGGGCGACCTCGGGGTGGGAGGCGGTCCAGCCCTCCTGCGCCGCGGCCTCGCGGTGCTGCTCGAGATAGCCCCGCCACTCCGGCGAGGGGGTCGAGGCGGCCGAGATGTCGCGGCGGAATTCCTTGAGGACTTGTTCGCTAGGATCGAAGACAAAGCGATCCCTGATATAGAGGCGCCCGTCCTCGGGCTGGGCATTGTCGTCGACGGGGTAGATCCAGGTGACCTCGCGGTCCTCGTTGGGCAGGATCCGCGCCTCGGTGCGGGCCTCGACGTCCCGGCCCTGGAGGCGCAAGGCGGCCTCGGCCCGCCGATGCACCTCGACGAGCGGCGCGAAGAAATCGCCATGTTCCCGGAGCAAGGCCCGAGCCTCGGGCGAAAGCCGGAACGAAGCCGTGAAACCCACGGAAAGCCCCCAAGCCAAAAACAATGCAATCCCGGTATCTCTTTAATTAGGTAGGTAGGATGAGCGCCGGACGCGGGGGATATCGTCGGTCCCGGGAAATAGTTGCCTGGGAGCAGGCGTCGAAGCTCCCGGCGACCGAGGCTTCAAGGCTCCGACTTCATGGAAAAAATCCGATGCGGCTCAAGACATCGCCGTGCAGTGGTCGATCTTGAACAGCGGCAAAAATACCCAGCGCCGGGGCGGCGCCAGCTTCTGCCTGCGCTCGTTGTAGAGTTCGTTCCACTCGACGGTGAGCCCGGCCTCCGAGACGTCTAGGACCGTGCCAACGATGCGCGTGACGGCTTCTTCGCGGGTCTTGTGCGGGCCCTCGCCCTCGTGGACCTCGATCAGGATCGGGGTGTTGAGGGAGATTTCGACTTTGTTGCCTTTCATGGGGTACTTCCTTTTTTACACCCGCGCATGCGGATCGTACAACTTTTGATGCTCGTCCAGCGCGAAGCGATCCGTCATCCCCGCCACGTAGTCGCAGATCGCCCGCATCGGGTCATCGCTGCCGGCGCGCTCGAAGACCCAGGGCGGGAGGATCTTCGGGTTGTGCGTGTAGGCGCGGAACAGGTCGCGCAGGATGCGCTCGGCCTTGTCCGCCATCCGCTCGACACGATAGTGCCGATAGAGGTTTTTGAAAAGGAACTTCTT
>JADYZQ010000327.1 GCA_020853015.1 Deltaproteobacteria bacterium | reverse complement strand
CTCCTGCGCCGTGTAGCACGCACGGGTGTGCCACTTGTGGTGCAGGTTGAGCAGATCCCCCGATTCCTCGAAGCGGATCGGGAAGGCGTTGGGGAGCAGGTAGAGCGCGAATTCTTTTGTAAGCCCCATGTCGAGCAGGCGGTGGATCGCCGCGAAGCTCGCGTCCATCGAGGCGCGGTAGATCTCGAGCGCGGCCTCGTTTTCGCGGATCAGCAAGGGGACGATGTAGTCGGGGCGGCCGGTGTAGTGCGCCTCCAGCAGGGGCCGCGAGGCCGGCGTCATGCGGTGGCGCTGGTCTTGCGAGTCGGCCGTGTGGCTGATCTTCTTGCGGAAGGTGTAGTGCACGTGGAACAGCGTCCGCGAGAGCTTGGAGAGGGTGTTGACGTTGAGCGTATCGGCCAGGAAGCGGTTTTGCGCGGGGTTCAGGACAGCCTCGATCGCCTGCTCGTCGGAGAGCTGGGCGCGGGTCACGCCCAGGACCGAGCGCACCGCTTGGGCGAGAGTCTGCGGGGCGTGGGCCTTGTAGTCGACCAGCGCGGCGTAGCGGCCCTCGAGCGAGGCGTCGAACTCGCGCAGATAATTTTCGTGCACCGGAGTTTTGTCTTGGAAGGCCTGCATCCAGCGGAATTCCGGCGTCTGCTCCGGCGGCAGCGGGTCGGAGAGCTCGCGGGCGAATTCGGGGTCGAGCTCGAGGACGGCCTGTACCATCTGCGCGACGACCTGCCGTTGCTCCCAAGGGGTATCGTAGCAGTCCATCAGGCGGTGGTAGCGCATCAGCGTCAGGGCGGAGACCGTGTGGTAGAGGTAGGCGTGGGTCGCGACCGGCAGGACGTAACGCGCGATCTCGTAGGCCTTCTTCTTCAGGACCGGCCCGTAGCGGTCGAGGTATTTTTGCCGGACCGGAAAGATCTGGAAATATTCTTCCTTCACCCGAGGCAGGAGCAGATCGATCAATTTCTCGTAATCCGCCATCTGCGCGGCGACGGCCGCTTCGTAGACGCGCTGCTGGGCCTCGTCCATCGGAGGCACGGTGTAGCGGCCGCGCGCGACCTTGACGTAGCGCTGCGAGACCTGTTCGCTGTTGTAATATGGGTGCGAGTGCAGGAAGGACCAAATGAATTGCCGCGAGACGTTTTCCATCGAGAAGACGAAGTGGGCATGCTGCCGGGTGGTCAGGTGGCCGGCCTCGCGGGTGCTGGCGGAGATCTTGTCGCGCAGGGCGCGGGCCTTCTCGTCCTTGTTGACGTCCGGGACCCGGATCACGCCCTTGGCCGAGTAGCAGGTGCGCGCGGTCGCCACCGCGAGGTCGTAGGGATCGCGGATGACGGCCTCGAGCGTCACTTTGGGGGCAGGAGAGGCGGGGGTCTCCATGAAAAGGATCTCCTGCCTCCAGGACTAGGCAATTTACCGGGGGGCGTCAACGCCATATTTCCCGCAGATTTCGAAAAAAACGATCGTGTTTTCAATATCTGTGGATAAAGCGCCGCAGGGCCTCGATGCCCGCGCGCAGCTCGGGCTCTTGGGCGAGGCAGGAGAGGACGAGGTGGGTCCCGGACTCGTCGTCGTAAAAGTAGCCGGGGTGGAGGAAGACGCCTTCTTCCTCCATGAGACGGATGACGAAGCCTTCCTCGTCGAAGGGCATCTCCTTGGCGACCGAGAGGGTGAGGTAGAAACCGCCCTGGGGCGGGACGAAGCGCAGGGCCGGTTCTTCTTGCAACAAGGCGACGGTCAGGTTGCGGCGGCGGCGCACCTCGCGGCGATACTCCGCCAGGAAGGGAGTCCCTTCGGCGAAGAGGGCCGGCAGGGCCTCTTGGATCGGGATGTGGCAGGAGAGGAAGGTGTCCGCAATCGTCTCCAGCCCGTCCAAGGCCGGCGCGACCCGAGCGGGCTCGCCGCTTACGGCGATCCAACTGAGCTTGAGGCCCGGCAGGGCGAACATCTTGGAGAGGCCGTTCAGGGTGAAGCAGAGTTGGGGCCTTTCCAGGGCCATCGGTCGGGGGAAAGAGCCCGGGCCGAAGTAAAACTCGGAAAAGACCTCGTCGCAGATCAGCGGGAGGCCCTTGGCGTCGGCCCAGGTGACGAGCCTTGTGACCTCCTCCGGCGAGGCGACGGCGCCGGTGGGGTTGTTGGGCGAGACCAGGAGGACGGCGCGGCTGCGGGCGTCGGCGCGGCTCTCGAGCGCATCGAAGTCGATGGCCCAGGCGTGGTCTTCGCATAGCGGGTAGTGGCGCAACTCGACGCGCGCCAAGGCCGCGATGGCATCGAAGAGCGGATAGGCGGGGACGGGGGTCAGGAAGTTGTCTCCCGGGCTGGCGAGCAGCGAGAAGAGGTAGAGGAAGGACTCGCTGGTGCCGGAGGTGAGGATCAGGTGCTCGGGGTCCAGCGTGGCGCCCTGCCCGGCGTAGTATGAGGCGATGGCCTGGCGGGCCTGCGGCAGGCCCTTCGGATGGGGACGGTAGTCCTGCCTTCGGAAGTAGGCTCGGTAGACCCTTTCGAGGATTTCGCCCGGAAAGTGGAAGCCTTGGTCGTTGGGGTTGCCGGCGTAGAGGCGGAGGATCCGCTTGCCGGCCGTGGTCAGGCGGCGGTGAGTTTGTTCGATGGGGTTGAGCTGCTGTGCCACGTCTGTAGGGGCCGTTCGCGAACGGCCCCTACGGAGGTCGCTCGGTCACGGGCGTCGGTAATTATTTCAACAGATGCTTCAGGGCCTCTTTCAACCCCGAATACTGAAACTTAAACCCCGCCTTTTCCAACTTCGCCGGCACGACGCGGGCGCTGGACAGCAAGAGCGCGTCGGCCATCTCGCCGATCAGCATCCGCGCGGTGGAGGCGGGCAGGGGGAAGCAGGTCGGGCGCCACAGCACCCGGCCCAGGGTCTTGGTGAATTCTTTGTTGGTGATGGGGTCCGGCGCGGCGACGTTGACCGGGCCGCGCAGTGTCTCGTTTTGGATGGCGAACTCGATGGCGTTGACGACGTCGTCCAGCGAGATCCAGCTCCAATACTGTTGTCCGCTGCCGATGACGCCGCCCAGCCCCAGCTTGAAGGGCAGCAGCATCTTCTTGAGGGCCCCGCCCTCGGGGCTGAGAATTACGCCGATCCGGAGGTTGACGGTCCGGATGCCGGCCTTGGCGGCGAGCTCGGAGCCTTCTTCCCAGGCCTGGCAGACCTCGGCCAAGAAACCCTCGCCCGGCGGGCTGGCCTCGGTGAGGGGTTCGTCGCCCCGCGAACCGTAGAAACCGACGGCCGAGGCGCAGATCAAGGCCCTGGGCTTGGTCTCGAGGTGGGCCAGGGCGTCGGCCAGGGCGCGGGTGCCGTTGACGCGGCTGTCGCGGATCTTGCGTTTTCGGGTTTCGTTCCAGCGGCCGGAAGCGATGTTCTCGCCGGCCAGGTGGACGACCACCTCGGGCTTTAAATCCGCGAGGCCGGTCTTGTCGATGCTGCCGCCCTCGGGGTTCCAGTAGGCCTCGCCCCGCGAGGCGTTGGCGGGATGGCGGACGAGCCGGCTGATCGTTTGGCCTTGGGCGCCGAGCCGCGCGCGGAGCGCGGAACCGACCATGCCGCCGGCGCCGGTGATCAAAATTCTCATATATTCTTCCCTTTGTTGCGAGGTCGAAGCGCGTCCCTTATCCAAAAACCCCCCATCCGAAGCAAGAAAAATTAGTCGCCGCGGCCCTTGCCGGAGACCCCGGCCAAAAGGCGGCGCAGGCCCGCCCAAAGGCGGTTTTTTACGGCTACGGCGGCGGGCGGGGGCGCGAGGCGGGGCCCGCCGGCCTCCGCTTCCGAGGCCGCTCGCAGGACGCCGATCGCTACGTCGCCGTCGGAGTAATACCAATCCCCTTCGCCGTTGCGCCCGTTCAGCGTGGGGCCGATGCCGGACACCGAGTGCCGGGATTCCAGTCGCCCCGCCGCCTGCAAATCGGCCATCAGTTGGTCCCGCTCGGCGTCCACGTCGGGGGCGATGTGGTGGAGGATCTGTCCCGTGTAACGGCTCAGCCCGATGCTGACGTCGAAGGTCGCGGCGCCGATCCAGAAGGGCCGGCCGGGGATACCCAGCGCGTCGGCGCGCCAGAAGCGGACGTGGTGACGCCGCTTCAAGGTGCGCCCCGCCGCCTTCTCGAAGGCCAGGTCTTCCTTGCGGTCGAACAGGTAGAGATGGCTGACGGGAGCCTGGGGGTAGGGCTTTTTCAAGGCCAGGGTCTTCGCCATGTCCCAGAGGCTTTGCAGGCGCAGGGGATCGGCGGGAAGCCAGCCCGCCGCGGCGAGGGCCTGCGGAAGCTCGGCCTCGTCGCCGATCAGGCCGACGTTGAGCGGGTCGCCCGGCAGGCCTTCCTTGGTGCGCGTCACCGCGGGCGAGGCGGACATCGCGGGCTGCGAGCCGTAATGCCTCCAGAAGAAGGGCAGGAAGAAATAGGCCAAGAGCCCGTAGGCGAGGATGGCGAGGACTAAGAGGATCAGCATGGCTTTCGCTTAAGGGATAAAAAAAACCCGCCCCGGGAAACGGGACGGGTTTTGAAGAAACGCGTCAGGGCCTACCAGCGACCGCCGCCACCGCCGCCGCGGGGACCGCGGTCGCGACCGCCGCCACCACCGCCGCCGAAGCGCCGGCCACCACCGCCACCACCGCCGCCGCCGCCGAAACCACCGCCACCGCCGCCGCTGCGGGGGGCCATGGGGCGGGCCTCGTTGACCTTCAGGGTGCGGCCGCCGACATCCTTGCCGTTCAGGGCGTTGATCGCCGCCTCGGCCTCGCCGTCGTTTTCCATCTCGACGAAACCGAAGCCTTTGGATTGGCCCGAAAATTTGTCTTTGATGACCTTCGCTGAGAGGACCGCGCCGTAGGGGGCGGCCAGTTCATTTAATTGAGCGTCGTCGACCGAGTAGGGAAGACTGCCCACATAGAGTTTTTTGCTCATTAGAGAGCTCCTTTATGAAAAAGGGGTTTTTGGTTCGGCATCTTTCTCTGAATGGGGCTAGGAAAGAAACGGTAGGCCCGAAAAACAGGTGGGTCGACTGCCAATCCAGCAACTCATTAGGGTCAGAATGCAATGTAAAAACTATCATGAGTCCAAAAACCTGGCAATTAGTAATGCAGGGGCCCGGTTTGGACCACCTCGAAGGCGTTTCCGGGGACTGTCTTGAGCTGCTCGAGGTCCTCGTCGTCCCAACGGGCGTCGGTGGCCCCCGAGATAAACCAGTCGCTGCCGTTGTCGGCCACGAACATCCCGTATTTTTTGAGCGCCTCCAGCACCACCCGCGAGGCCCCGGTGAAGCCCGAGGTGTCGAAATCGGCCTTCAGCCGGACCCTCAGGCCCATGGGCGGCGCGTCCGGATCCGTGGTGTCCCCGGCCTGGTGGGTGGCAGGGTGGATGAAGGCCTGTTGGGTCGAGGCGACCGTAAAGCGGAGGGCATGCCGGATTTCCCCCTGGGTGACGGCCTCGTCGTAGCGGACCAGACCCGGCAGGATGGGCAGTCCGGCGGCGTCGGCCGAGGTCCAGGTGTCAGGACGTAAGGCATTGGAATTCAAGTTGAAAATAGCCCCGGAAAAGGCCTCCCAACCCGGCCCGACATACTCGGCCGCAAACATTTCGTACAGAATGCAGTTGTCCGTATCCAAGACCAAGACATGCCGGTCGCCCCCGGCCTCGACCGGGGCGTTGGGGGGAATGGGATAGGGCCCGGGGTCGCTCTCGTCGGCCTCGCTGAAGGAGACCGGGACCTTGGGCTGGTCGCCCTTCACCGTCGTGTAGGGGATGCCGTAGTCGGGGTTGCTGCCGAAATCGGGGTGGAGGTTTTCGGAGTCGCCGTTCATGCGGGCGATGTAGGCGTCGGAGTTGGGGTCGACGGGGTCCTGGGAGACGTCGCGATTCCAGGGATTGTCCGAGGGGAATATGGCGCAGTCGCCCAGGCTGCCGCCGCCGTTGGCGGCCCCGGAGCCCCCGGTATTCTGGGTCTGGGCTCCACCGGAGCCGCCTCCCGAGCCGCAGGCCGAGGCGAGCAAGATCGGCAACAGGTATAAAAAGAAACGCGCAGTCTTTGGAACGGTCATGGTCCCCCCTTCCGGTCTGTCTGGGCCTTAGACCGCGTGGCCGGCAAAGGCAAGCGCCCGGCAACCTTTGGGTTGGCGGGCCGATACCAGCCTGTCTCCACACGAATAGGGCTTAACGGGGTTACATGAAGACAAACGCCTCGCCGCTAGGCGTCCGATCGACGGCCTTAAACGCGGAATACCAATCTCTGCTCCGAGAGACCGATCCCGAATTGCGCGATCGGGGCCTTTTGGGCTTCGCGCATCGTTTGGAGTCGGCCGGATTCGGCGAAACGGCGCGCTCCCTCTATATCAAGCTCAGCGACAGCACGACGCCTTCCGTCCAAAGGCGCTCCCGGCAACATCTTTTGGGGCGCGAGGCGCCGTGGGGCCTGCGTGCGGAGCATTGGTTGGCGGACGGCGCCCGAAGTTTGGCCGATCCAAAGCTTTGGCTTCCCATGGCGGCGGGAGGCGTTTTTTTGAGGATCGGCGCGAGCCGTCTCGGTCCTTGGGCGCTGAGCGCGGCCTCTCAGCTGCAGCGCGGCCTAAGCGGCCTGGCGCCCCTGCCCCGCCGCTTCGCCCTCTCCACCTCTCTGGGGTTGTTGACTGCCTGCAGCTCGAGGCCCGAGGAAAGCCGGCAAGGAGTTGCGCAGTGGGTTCGGCGGGAAAAATTGGAGATCAACGGAAACGACTCCGTGGGAAGGGTCCTCTATATCCGGCAACTACATGATTTCCCCGGCCTGACATCTCAAGAAACGCGCGAGGTCGTCGATTACCAGCTGCACATCCTGGACGAGCTCGAGAGGGAGAGGCCCAATCACGTCTTTTTGGAATCCCTGACCGAAGACTATCCGCCGCGCTCCAAATTCCAGCCGCGTCCCGCGCCCTTTCAGTTGATTCGCAACGTATTTCCCGCGGGGGTTCCGCGGGAGCTCAGCATGAGCCAACGCAAACTATTGTTGGAAGAGGGGGCGGGCATGATCTATGCCGCGCTTCGCGACGAGGTATTCCTCCACAAGACCTGGACCCGCGAGGAGGCCGAGGAAAATTATCGCCGTCTTGTTCAAGGAACCGGCCGTGAGGCCTTGGCTCCCGACGAGGCGGTGAAGGACCTGGGTTGGATCATCCAATTGGAGAAAAACGTTCCGGAGGTCTTCGCCGCCCGCGAGACCATGGCCGTGCGGGAGGTCCTGAACCTGCTGGAAAAAGACCCCGGAGCGAAGGCGGCCCTGATCTTCGGGGCGGCGCACGAGTTCGCCGACGATTTCAAGAAGCAGACAAAGGTTCCGACGCTCCGCTCGGTGGTTTGGGGGCCCCATGATGCCAGGGATGGCGCGGGGTGGCATTGAGCCCTAGTAGATCGCAATCGTCACAAGGGAGTTTGACCGGCGCTCCGTTTTAACCCGCGGCCCGGCTTCGCTTTCCGTTTTTTCGAGAGGACTCTTTCTCCAATACCTTCTTAAGGTACTGCCCGGTGTAGCTTTTTGGATTGGCCGCGATCTGCTCCGGGGTGCCGGTGGCCACGATCGTGCCGCCCTCGTCGCCGCCCTCGGGGCCCAGGTCGATGAGGTGGTCGGAGGTCTTGATGACGTCGAGGTTGTGCTCGATCACCACCGCCGTATTGCCGCCTTCGACGAGGCGTTGGAGCACTTCCAACAGACAATGGATGTCGGCGAAGTGCAGGCCGGTGGTGGGCTCGTCCAAAATATAGAAGGTGCGGCCCGTCGAGACCTTGCTCAGTTCGCGGGAGAGTTTGATGCGCTGGGCCTCGCCGCCGGAGAGGGTCGTGGCCGACTGTCCCAGCTCGATGTAGCCTAAGCCCACGTCGACCAGGGTCTTGAGCTTGCGCTTGACCGTCGGGATGTTGGCGAAGAACTCCATGCCCTGCGCGGCCGACATCTTGAGGACCTCGGCGATGGATTTGCCCTTGTACTGCACCTCGAGGGTCTCGCGGTTGTAGCGCAGGCCCTTGCACTCCTCGCACTCGACGTAGATGTCGGGCAGAAAGTGCATCTCGATCTTGATCATCCCGTCGCCCT
>JADYZQ010000326.1 GCA_020853015.1 Deltaproteobacteria bacterium | reverse complement strand
GTCTGCATTTTCTGCTGCATTTTCCCTTTTTCAGACGCGAAAGGGGATGGATCGACTGCTACGGCACCGTCCGGCCGTATCCGATCTCGACGCCGTTATAGATCAAGGTGTTGCCCAAGGCCTCGTTGGTCGCGTCCGCGGGGCAAGGGCCCGATCCGGTCAATGGGAAGGGGTCGTGCTCGGGATGGTCCAGCCAGTAACCCGCCAAGGTCTCATCGGGATCTTCGATAATATAGGTAGCTCCGTGCAGATATTGCCATGACCCCAGCATTCCTTGATTAAGAGCGGCCGTGTTGCGCGTGAAAGCGATGAGGGCCGGCGTAAGCACGCTCTCGCTTATTTCGTTGCCTTTGAGCGTGATGTTGAAGTTACCGGTGTAAACTCGCGAATCGCACAGCGTGCCCACCCGCCGGTAGGGGAACCCGCCGTCGATCGAAATCCCGATCCGGTTGCCAAACAATCGATTGCCTTGGATCAAGGCGTTCACATTGCCGGAGTCTTGGGTGTCGATCGGATCTCCGAGGTCGCGGCGAAGCACGAAAATGCGAATTCCAAAGCTGTTGAGCGGACTCGCCGTGTTTTCGCTAAAATCGTTATCCCGCACGACGACCGTGAGATCCTCGGCAAATTCCGGCACGTCCGTGCCGCTTCCGTTGGCGAGAAAACCGCCGTTTCCATTTCTCACGGAGCGGTTTCCCACGACCTCTACGTAAGCCGGAGAATCGGCGTTTCCGGCGCTGGCGATGATTCCCGCGGCCCGGGTCTCCGTGAGGTAGTTCCCCGAGACCCTGCCGGAGGAGAGCGCCATAAAAATACCAATGAATCCGGATTTCGTAATCTTGCAATCCTTGACGGTGAAGCCTTGCGTCCTGACAACTTCGACACTATTGTCGCCGCCCTCGATCGTTAAACCGGAAACGATGGCCCCGGATAGATTCGTGAAATCCGAACGTCCGACGGCAAGGATCGGTGCGGGGCCAAGCGCCGCCGCGGCCACGAGCCGGGTTTCCGTACCGGGTGCCATCTCGCCGGTGGGCCAGCCGTTTTCGTCCGAGAGCATTTCGTTGGAGCCCCTGAGGATGAGCGGGGTTTCAATTCTGACGGATTCCGAGATCTCGTAGAGTCCTGGAGCGACTTTGACCGTATCGCCGCCTTGCGGATTCGCCGCCGCCACCGCCTCGGCAATGGATGCGAAGGGAGCTTTGCCGCTCCCGTTGCCGCCGGGTTGGGCGTCGTCGTCGACGTGGATTGTCTTCGCGGAAACGGCGGCCGCCGGGGTCAAAAGCAGGACCGAAACAAAAGCGGAGATTACCCACAATGTGCCCATCTTCGTACCCCCCTTTAATCCCCCATCGCAGATTCCCTTAATTTTCAAATTCTTATAACATTATGTACAATTACTTCGAACTCGTCACCCCCTATTTACTCGTCCACTATCGGCACGCCTCGCGCCAGGCGTCCAGCTCCAGCTTCTTCTTGAGGGTATCGAAGTTATTCTGATTGGCTTGCGGGCAGAACGATTGGGTATCGCCTTGGTATTCGATGCCCCACACCGGTTTTCCGGCTTGCACGAAGGGCAGCAGCTTGTCGCATTCCTTGAATTGAAAGCATTCCTCGTTGACGGTGAAGTCGAAGTCGCCGACCAAGTCTGAAATTTGGTCGAGATCGTTTTTCAGGCCCACGGCCAAGCCTCGTTTGTGAGCCTCCGCCGCGAGCCAACGGTTGTAATTGAGCTGATCCTGAGAAGTGAGAGGAAAACCGCTGTCGTTGGCGTAGCCGTCCACGTTATCGGGGTCCACGGCGTCGCATTTCTTTTGCGCCGCCAAATCGAGCCGGGCTCCCATGACCGGGGCTAAAGACGCGATTTGCCGCACGTCGATCCAGCGTTCCCCCGGCCAGCCTTCCAGGGGTTTGCCTAATACTTCCTTGGGAAATTGAGCGGCATCGCCTCGCCATTCTTCATAACTGCCGGCGCTGAAATAGCAGACGACCTTTTTCCCTGCCGCGTGCAGGTCGGCGATGAGTTTTGGATCGGTTTCGACTAAGTCGAGATTGAAGACCTGCACCGGGAGGGTGGTGTCGACGGCTCCCGCGTACTGGATTTGCCAGGAGGTACCCGGACTGGGACGCCACCAGGATGCGACCGCACCGTCGGCGGGTTTATCGGGCCCAGGCGCCGGGGCCTGGGAGGGCGTGGAGGAAGAACAACCCAGCGCCGCTAACATGGCGCCCGCCAACCAGGCATGGCGGATTCGAGGCATGCATCAAGTTTAGTCCCGGGCCGTGAGCGATAAAAGACAAATTTCGGAAAACGGCGGCCTCGCGTTTGCGGCCGCCCCGTCAGCCGCCGCGACAGGCCTCCGCCGGGGCCTGCTCTGACTGGCTTCCCCACAAGACCGAAGCGGGATAATAGGTCTCGCCCAGCTTCACGAGGACTTTCCCGCTATCCGGATACACGCAACCGACGATGGCCGCCTGGTGCCAGGCCTCTTCGGGAACATCCCTTTCCTCCTCCCTCAAGAAAGAACGTGTTTCATCGACCTCAAAGGGCAGGAAGGTCCGGCCCTGGGCGTCCGTATGTCGAGCCTGGTCGAGGATTCGAACCCTTCGGGCGCTGGGCGGCTTGGGGGCCCTCGAGAAGACCGGGCGTTTGGCCTCTTTCTTTTGAAGCGGCGCCACCAGCTCGGTTTCGACGAGCGCCTGGGCGGAAGACGGTTTTCCGGAGCCAGGCTTTTCCCGCGCCTGGAGCGGGCGATCGAGGTTAAGCAGCGCTGGGGTCGCGGCCAGCAGCGCCAGCAGGATGAAGAATGGGCTCATAAAAGATCCTTGGACCGGGTTGCGGTTGCGCCGGCGAGCCGAGGTATTGGACGAGGGCGAAGGTGCCCACGACCGGGATCCATAGGCTCAAGAGATAGGCCAAATCGGGGTTAAGGTTGGAAGACTCGAGGGCAAAGAGCATGGCGCGCGACGTCACCGCGACGCTGAGCTGCCCGAGGACGTGGAAGGCATACAAGCGGTGGCGGGCGAATCGCCTCGCTCGGGCCCAACGAATGGCCTGGAGCATCGCCCACACCGCAATGCCGCCCGTCAGCAAGAAGCCGAGCGTGGACCCGATCCCCGCTCTGGCGAAAAAGGCGAGGTAGAAGCCGGAGGGGGCCAGGGCGCCCAACACGTCGAGGCCGACGATGCGTCCGCACCAGCGATGAAATCGGGGCCAACGCTTCAGGACCGATCCGGAGACGAGGATCAAGCAACCGGGCAAGGCCAAGGCCGCCGCTGCGACGTGCACCCGCAATACCCACAAGTACAAGGATTCGTTGGATAAAGGGAGTTTCTCGATCAGGAAGGGGGGGCGTTGGTTTGCCTCGAAATAGGCCGCGCTGGCGTAGGTGATGGCCAGGGAACCCAGCGCCAGGACCAGCCAAATGAAGGTGTGGGCCGCTCTTTTCATTAAAGGGCCGGTACGCAGGCTGAAGATAAATGTGTCTAAGAAACTGGATGGAAGACGGAGGTTCGAATTTCAAACTCCCATGGAAGGAATCGACCGAAATTCATACCTCCGTCTGTAATTTCCCATTTCCCGTAATCCCCTTATGCGGCATCCGGCTCTTTTGGAAGGTTCTGCCCTTTGGGCGGCTTCTGGCGGTACGCGGTCGTCGGGTCGAAGGGACCGTCGAGCGCGGTGGATCGGAAATTTTTCTGTTCTTCCGTCCGCTCCACGCGGCTGATCATTTTTGCGATCTCCGGATCGCGCAAGGCCTCGTCCATTCGCACGACCGCCCTCTCTCCGGAACTCTTCGTGACCACCACGACCGGGCTGACAAAGCGCACCCCGAGGGCATACTCGGTATGCCGATACCCGCATTCCCTTCCGTGCCCCGGCGTCCGCTGAATAGGGATTCCGTCGGCGCCGTAGAGGCCGTAGAAATCGATAGCCTCACTGGCCTGCCTGCCCGAGACCGAAGGCGAGACGACGAGCTCTTTCTTCCCACCCGCCACCAGTGTACCGAGGGGCACGCCTTGCAGCTGGGCCTTAATGTCTTGATCGCTGCGCAGGTAAAATCCCGCAGAATCCAGGAAAGCCGAGTTGATCTGGAACTCGGCGGGATGGCTGTAAGAAGGGCCGACCACCCGTTTCCCCGCCTGCTGATACGTTTCCTCGACGATGGTTTTGGTCGGCAGGCTGAATCCGTATTTTTGGGCCAGCGCCTGGGCGATGATTGGCGACAGGGGCACGCGAACGAAATCTTCGTTCGAGCCGATGGCGATATAGTCGGGCATGACGTAAATCTTCACCTCTCCGCCGCCCGGCCCCTTGATGACCACCGCCTTGGGACGCCGTAAAAAATCCGGGATGTTTCCGAGCTCGATCTGCTCGAGAATGGCGTTCTCTCTTTCAATTTTGGATAGCGGTCCCAGTTGCCTCGGATTTTTCTGGAACTTATCCAGGTCGACGCCGAGCACCTGTTCCATGAATTGGCTTCCGGCGAGGGCGTCCTGGGGCCGTTTCGGCAGGTTGAGAAAGCCTCTTGCGTGATAATCCTCCGGGGATCGAAGGTGCCGTTGCAAGGTCGCGATATTTTGGGGCGTATTTTCGGAAGCGAGGGTCTGGACCGTCAGCTCGAGGTATTCTTGATATTCTTGCACGAAGGCCGGCTCTTCTTTTCCGTAGAGCAGTTTTGTCCGCGCGAGCAGGCCGGCAATATATTCGGAGGCGTCGGCATCCCCGTAAGAAATCTTGGGGGCCTCCGAAGAGTCTTTGGGCATGCCCCCATCCCACTTCCGGAAAACGCAGGTTTGCTTCTCAAAAAAGTCTCGTTTGGCGGATTTCCATGCCAAGTCCGCCGGTCGGGGCGCGACCGTCTTCACTTGGTTATCTTGAAGAATAGACTGCCCAATATCCCAAGCCCGATCTACGAAGTCATTGATGAGTGAGAACACATTATTCACAGACTCCTCCTCCCCAATTTAAGGATAGCAATCGACATGCCGAAACACTCTATGTGTAACTATTTGTATTTAATTAATATTTTTAATAGCGCGGAAGGAGAGTGGTCTCAATTTTTTCTCAATTCGAGAAGGATTGGAACAGTCGGTATCAATCCACCTGGTGTGGAAAGCCCAGACATATTGGAAGGAGTAGAAGAGGAAAGGCAGGACTGGAGCGGGGAAAGTAAATAGGTATCCTCAAGATTCGATGTTAAAGAGACTTGGCCTAACAAGAAATCTTTAACG
>JADYZQ010000325.1 GCA_020853015.1 Deltaproteobacteria bacterium | reverse complement strand
TCTTTGGGGTCGAAGCGGATCTCGCCGGCGTAATCCCGCACCTCGAAGGTCAAATTTCTTCCGAATTTCTTGAAAAGCCCCGAGACGCCGGTGTTGACCAAGAAGCCGCTCTGTTTGGGATCGATCTGATAGGCGCCGGCCTGGGCCCGAAGGGCGGCGGGCGCCCCGAACAGGCCCAAGGCGAGGCCGAAGAGGGCCAGGCAGAAAATCCGTCGATCCATCCATACACGCATACTTCGTCCCTCGAAATTAGCGGAGCGCCCAGGCCCTTATCGCGCGGCGCGGGGCGGCGTTGCGGGGAAAGTCCCTAAAGGCGAAGGGGATGTCAAGCCGCCCGATTCAGCTTTGGATGTAGTTCTTGAGGAAGAGGTTCTCTTCCTTGATCTGGTCGGTGAGCCATTCGAGGATGTTCCGCATCGTCACCACCCCGACCAGGCGGCCGTCCTCTTCGATCGGGATGTGGCGGCACTTGGTCTCCTCCATCTTCTTGAAGCAGGCCTCGACCGTCTCGTGGACCGAGACCGTCTTCAGGCCCTGGGACATGACTTGGGAGAGAGGGGTTTTTTGCGGATCGAGGCCCTTGGCGACCACGCGGTTGAGCAGGTCGCGCTCGGTGAAAATCCCCAGCGGGCGGTCGCCCTCCAGGACGATGACGCTGCCGATCAGGTGCTCGGCCATTTTCTTGCTGGCCTCGAGGACCGTCGCGGAAGGGGGGAGCGTGACGACGTCCGTCTTCTTCACCAGGGACTTGAGGTGGCTCATGGGACCTCCTTTGCCGATCCAAGGCCTAGGATAACGAAAACGCCGCGCCCTGGCGAGGGATTACTGCGGCGCGACGATCGCGCCCAGGAAGAGGACGAGCCCCGTCGCGCCGTCCTCGATGGCGGCGACGAAGGGCCGGTCCACCACCATCGTGAAGGGAGCCTCCGGCGGCGGCGGGGCCGAACCCGCCAGCATGGTGACCGCCGTCGCGGCCGCGGCCTCGGTGCCCTCCTCGCTCACCTCGACGAAGGTCTTGTGAAACACCGCGCTGATCTTGACCCACCAGCCCGGCGGGACCTGGGCGAGCTTTTTGAAATCCGCCTGTTCGGTGAAGGGCAGCTCCATCCCCATGGCCTTGAGGGTGCGGGAGAGTTCGGTCGCGTATTCCGCCTTGAAGCGGGGCAGGACGAGCTTGCCGGGGCGCTCCTTCAGGCCCGCGACCAGGCTGCGCCAGCGGCCGGCGTCCAGACCGGCAGCCAAGGCCTTGAGGCTGGAGCCCTGCGCCGGCAGGACCACGACCATGCCCAGGCGGCCCGAGCCGTAGGGCAGGCGTATCGCCTGCAAGGCCGCGTCCTCGTAGTAGCGGAAGCGCGCCGAGCGGCTCATCATCGGGTGCGGCTTGGCGGAGCCGTCGAGGAGGTGAAAGGGCTGCGGGGCGGTGGCGGCCTTGGGAAAGGGCTTTTCCCAGAGCCCCTTGAAATAGATCGCGTTCACGAGGACCAGGATGGTTTGGGGCGTAACGTTTTCCGGCTTGAGGATGGTGGGGATCTTGCCCCGGGTCTTTTCGTTCACCCAGGCATTGACCGTCTCGGCGCTGTCGAGGGCGGCGAGCTTGGCGGCGTAGTACCGCCGCACGGGCTCGAGAAAGGCGGGCAGAAAAGACACCCCGGCCTTGCCGAAGAGGCCGTTGGCGATCGCGATCTCGACCTTGGGGTCGGCCGACTCGAGGGACTGCCGCAGGGCCAGGTTGGCGGCGTTGAGCTGGGCGAGGCTCAGGCCGCCCGCCTCCAGGGTCTTCGTCATCGCCTCGAGGGTCGGGCCCGCCGCGCCGTTCAGCAGCATGTCGAAGGCCCAGGCGACGCTGGCGGGGGAGATAAAGAGGTTTTCCGCCGGCTTGGGCCCGGCGAGATTTTCAGCGGCCAGGCGGGAGAAGAGGGAAAAACCGAAGCGGTTGACCGAATCCGCGACCTGGACCGACTCCGCGGGCGCAGCGGCCGCGCGGGCGTTCGTCAGGGCCCAGGCGCTCAGTGCGATCGCCAAGAAACCACGCAGGGTTTTCATGAATGCCTCCTGTTTCCTCGAGCGTCGGGAAATCTATTCCAAATCCTTGAAAATCGTGAGAAAAATTTACGAATCATGGCCGAATTGCTTATTTTTGTCGGGATCTTCCTGCTGATCGTGGGAATCGCCATTTACTCGATCGTCAAGCGCGGACTCGACTTGAAGAAGCTGGCGGCCGAGGGAACGCCGGCGACCGGCAAGATCGTCGCCAAGGAATACCGCAAGGTCGGCAAGGGCCGCCGCTCGCCGATTCTAATCTATGAGTTCCAAGACGCCTTCGGGACGGCCCACCGGCACACCATCCACGTCCCGACCTCGGTCTACGAGGCCCACCAGGATGGCGGCCCGATCTCGGTGGTCTACCTCCCCGACCACCCCCAGACCAACGCGGCGCAATATATGGTCGACCAAATTCGCGGCATCGCCCATTGAAAGCCCGCCGAAACCCGTGCGACAATCCGCTTGTGGAAAACCCGCAACCGGGTTACGCGATGCATCCACATTTGCTCGGGGTTTTCGTGATTGAGGCTTTGAAAAAGATTCAGTGGTTGACCGTTCCGGTCCTGTCTTTAACTCTCTTCGGCGGCTTGGTCGGCCTGGCACTCTACATCCCGCGCCACGGCGTGCATCCGGTCGAGCCGATCTTCTGCGCGGCCTTCGTCTTCGTGGTCGCCATGGTCGTCTCTGGCGGCTACCACCGCTACTTCGCGCACAAGGCCTTCCAGTGCCATCCGGCCGTGAAGCTCTTCTACCTGATCGTCGGCTGCGCCGCCCTCCAGCAGTCCGCCCTGGTCTGGGCCTCCGACCACCGCTGCCACCACCGCTACGTCGACACGGACAAAGATCCCTACAGCGCCAAGAAGGGCCTGTGGTGGTCCCACGTCGGCTGGCTGCTGGCCGAAGACCCCGCCAGCCGCCAGAACCTGCTGCGCAACGCGCCCGACTTGGCCCGAGACCGCTGGGTGATGTGGCAGCACAAGTATTGGGTCTGGATCTCCCTGCCCCTGGCGATCGGCCTGCCCTTGCTGATCGGTTTTCTCATCGGACGGCCGATGGGCATGTTCCTCTGGGGGGTGCTGCTGCGCATCGCGATCACCCACCACACGACCTTCACGATCAACTCGCTGGCCCACCGCTTCGGCACCCAGCCCTATTCCGACGCCTGCACGGCGCGCGACGTCTGGTGGCTGGCCCCCATCCTTTGCGGCGAAAACTACCACAACTACCACCACTGCTTCCAAAGCGACTACCGCAACGGCATCCGCTGGTATCACTGGGACCCGACGAAGTGGGCGCTGTGGACGCTGGCCAAGCTGCGCCTGGTGAAGGGTTTGAGGCGCACGCCCCAGCACCTGATCTTGAAGGCGCGCCTCGAGATGGATTTGAAGCGGGTTCCGGCCCCGGCGCCGGTCTACGACCGGCTGCTGGCGCTGCGCCAGACCCTGCTCGACGCGGCCGAGCTCTACGCGAAGGCGCGCAAAAATTACTACGAGTTCAAGCGCAGCACCGCCGACCGCTCCCGCGAGTCGCTGCTCGCCGCCAAAGAAAATCTCCGCGCCCGCCGCGAGGCCTTCGAGGCCCGCCTAAGCGAGTGGCGCGAGACCGTCCGCCTCGCCTTCCGCGGCTTGGCGTCTTCCGGCGGCATTTCCTAAAGACGATCCTGTTGTCGCGAACGCTATTCCTTGCTCTTCAAGGCCGCATCGTTAGCCTTGAGAAAGGCCCGGATGTCGTCGGCCAAGTCGAGGAGCTTGGCCCACTGCTCTTTGTAGAGGGTGACGGGAAAGCGGCCGAGGCCGTAGACCGAGAGGGCCCCCTTCTCGCTGACCTTGAGGGACAGGCCCCGCGCCGAGGTTTTTTTCAGCGCGGCGTTCTCCGCGCGCAGCTTTTCCAATTCCGCCTTGATGTCTTCGTTGTCCTGGCTCATGGCAAACTCCTTTTCTGCCGGGATCATGCCCAGGCCGCCGCCGGGGCGCAAGCGATAAAGCCATAGGCCTTGGGTTGCGCAAAGCAAGCGGCTGGGTTAAGGAGCCCGCATGATCAACGCGACCCAAATCCGCTCCGGCCTCTGCCTCAAGATCGACAACGAGCTGTTCAGCGTCCTCAAGGTCCAGCACGTCACGCCCGGCAAGGGCAACGCCGTCGTCCAAACCGAGCTGCGCAACCTGCGCACCGGCATCAAGATCAACCAGCGTTTCCGCTCCACCGAGACCGTCGAGGAGGTCGAGCTCGTCGCCCGCAAGATGAACTTCCTCTATCAGGACGGCTCGACCTACCACTTCATGGACCCCGAGACCTACGAGCAGATCGAGCTCTCCGAAACGATGCTGGGCGACGCGGTCCGGTACCTGAAGCCGGAGGCCCAGATCACCGTGTTCCGCCACGGGGAACGCCCGGTCAGCGTCAGCCTGGCCGCCCGCATCGCCTTCGAGGTGACGGCTTGCGACCCGCCGACCAAGGGCTTCGCCGGGGCCACCAAGGACGCCACCCTCGAGAACGGCAACGTGGTCAAGGTGCCCCTCTTCATCAAGCCGGGGGACGTGATCGTCGTGGACACGGAGAACAATTCCTACCTAGAAAAGGCTTGAGTTTAGAACGCCTTCGCTCTGCCGCCGCCCATTGACATTTTTTCCCAAACCTGCGAATCGGCCCTTCCAAGGTCTTTCGGGTAATTGCTGCTTCTTTTTTTGGAGTTTCGCATGCCGTTACCCGGTCTTCTCGATCGTTTCGCTTCTCCGCGCCGCGCGCCCGCTCACGACCTAGAATCTCCCGAGCCCTCGAGCCGGGCCGCCCTGCGCCGGGCCCTGGGCGAGACGGGTTACGCGGAATACCGCCGCATCCTATCCGATCCCGTCGCCGAGCTCCGCGCCGAAGCCCTGCTAAATTTCGCCCGCCGCCAAGAACTCTCCGGTAACCTCGCGATCGCCGCGGAGCTGTACCAAGGCCTGAGGGACGATGTCGCGGGTATCCCCGCATCCGTCGCGGCACAAGCCCGCGCGCAGCGGGACGCGATCCTCGGCCGCGGCGACGGCGGGCGCCGGGCCGAATTCCTGCTCCGCCGCCTCGCCCTCGAGGCCTGCGATCCTGCGGGGATCGCCGGCATGGTCCTGGCCGGCGGCGTCTTCCGCGTCGCGCGCCTGGCCGCGCTCGGCCGCCTGGCGGCGACGCCTTCCTTAGGCATTTTCAGCCGCGGCTTCCTCGCCCGCGCCGCCGCCTCCACCGCGGCCTTCGCCCTCGAGGCCCCCGCCTTCACGTTGGGATCACGGGCGACGCACCAAGCCCTGGGCCGCGAGGTCGATTGGAGCGGCCCCGCGCTGGGCAGGGATCTCGCGTCGAGCTATTTGGTGTTGGGGGGATTGAAGGTCGCGGGCTGGGCCGGCGGGGCGGCGTATCGCGGCGCAGCGGGGACCGGAGGGATCCTTCGCGAAGGGCCCCTACAGCTTCTGTTCCAACAGGGAGGGATGTTCGGCGGCATCCTCTTCGGCCACTGGCTCGAGGCCGAGGCGGACTTGAGGCCGAGGCCGTCCGGCGCCACCACTCTCGTCGATTCTCTGGCGATGCTCGTCCAATTCCACGTGGCCGGTCGCCTCGCCTCGCGGACCCTGGGCGAAGGTTTCCATGCCCGGGAACTGGCCTTGGACCTGCAAACCGAGACCCTGGCCCGCTCCCTGCTTCCGCGGCGCCGCCTCATCCCCCGCCTCGAGCCTGCCTGGGCGCTTGCCAGCGCCGGTTTCGAGGCCTCGCGACCCGAGGCGCCTCGCGACCCGATCCTCGAGGCGCAGGTCCTGCAGATGTCCATTCTCAAGGACGGAAAGGGCCCGCGAAACCCCGGGACGCCGGGCCCCCGCGAGTCCGGCGTCACCCGCAGCGCCCAGCCGCGTCCCGCTCCGGAGCCCAAATTCGAGGAAGTGGATTATTTCTTGAGGGGCCTCGAGTGTCCCGAGCTGGGGCTTCGCGCCTTTCTCGACTCGCTGCCGATGGCCGCGGCGGCCGCGCGCATCAAGGACGGCGAGGGCCTGGGCCGCTTCGTCGCGGTGAACCCAAAATTCACCGAGCTCTTCGGCTACTCCGAACGCCAGGCCGGCGCCCATCCCCTGACGCACTTTTTCAGCCTGGGCTCGGCCCCCGTCAGTCCCGCGCGCCTCTGGACCCTGCTGAGGGCGGGAGTTTTTCAAGCCGGCCGGATGGAGTTTCTCGGCTTGGACGGCGTCCCGCGGAAGATCTGGGCCAGCGGCGTGGTGCGCAATCTCTACGGAGAATCGTTGGCCTTCGGCTTCTACCAGCCCCGACCGGAAGGACAATCCCACCAGCCGCCCGCGTCGCCGGCCCTGAAGGTCTTTCAGGCGGCGGATTCCGCCCGAACGCCGGCCCTGGACGTGGAGGGCTTCTTCGAGCTGCGCTCCACCCTCGAGCTCGGCATGCAGCTCGCCAACCCCGAATCGCCCCTGAGGCGTCATTTTTCGGGAAAAGATTTGAAGGTCCGCATCCCGATCTCCGATCCCTTCTCAGTGCCGGTCTACGCCGAGTCCCTGTCGCTGGGCTTAGGCCTGCTCGCGCGCCAAGCCGAAATCCCGGCGCAACGCCGTTTTTCGGTGGAATTGAGGGATTTCATGGGGCGGAGTCGCGGCCTTCTGGAATGGATGCGGGGCCCCCTGGGCTTCGATGCCCTGGGAGGCGGCTCTCCCGGCGGCGGCGCCGCGCCCGCGGCGCCGCGTAGCAGGGCCACCACTCCCCCCATCCCGCGCGCGCCGCGCGGCAAACTTTTGGAGGAGGTTTCGCGGTCCTTGGCGAACCTTAGGTCCGAAACGGAAGACCGGGGCTCGACCCCCCCGCAAGAGCCGGCCTCGAAAAAAAATCCGGACCGCGGATAAAAAAAACGGGGCGCCGAAGCGCCCCGAGCTTAGAGCCTGTGAAACCGGCTAGGCGGTGGCCGTCGCCTCGCCGCCCTTCCCAAAGGCCAAAATCAAGAGGACGATGAAATTGGCGATGGGGATCAGCATCAAGACGCCCCACCATCCCGGCTTGCCGCGCCGTTCGGCGATCTTCATCCACACCAGCACCAAGATCACCAAATTGACGATCGGGATGATGAGCAGGATGATCCACCAGATGGGCTTCTGGGCGAGCTGGAGGATGAACACGATGTTGACGATCGGGATCAGGGACATGAGGAATCCCTTCCCGAAGGACACGCCGA